>JANNSM010000060.1:0-3773 GCA_031402635.1 Bacteroidota bacterium
GGTTGAAGAAGCCTACACAGCGCTTCAGCGTCTGCTGGTCCTGACCAAAGTGGATCTTTCCTCATCACTGGGAATTCTGATTACTTACCAGGACAACGATGGCGATTAATCTTCCATCTATCCGGGAGTACCTGATATCGAGGCAATCGCTTGCGCCGCTGGCAGGGTTCCGCGTGCTTTTTGGGCTGCTGATGCTGACCAGTGTGATTCGCTTTGCCGCCCGGGGTTGGATTGAATCGCTGTATCTGGAACCGGCGTTTTTCTTTTCTTATCCGGGATTGGAATGGATCCGGCCTCCCGGCTTTTTGGGTACTTATGGCTTGTTTGCCATCATGGCGCTTGGCGCTGCCGGTATCGCCCTGGGGTATCGCTACCGCCTTTCGGCAGTCCTCTTTTTTTTGAGTTTCACGTACGTTGAACTGATTGATCAAAGCAATTACCTTAACCATTATTACTTTGTCAGTCTTGTCGCTTTCTTGCTAATTTTTCTTCCTGCACACCGGCTTTTCAGCGCGGACGTCCGGCGCAATCACGCAATCAGGCAACTTTCGGCGCCGGGCTGGATTACTGCAGTACTTCCCCTGCAGGTCGGCTTGGTTTACTTCTTTGCCGGATTGGCAAAGATTCAGCCCGACTGGCTGCTGGAAGCGCTTCCACTCCGCATTTGGCTTCCGGCACAAAGCCAATTGCCGCTGGTGGGACCGCTCCTTTCGTTGCCGCAGACCGCCTGGGTTTTTTCCTGGGCAGGCATGTTGTACGACCTTACCCTTCCCGTTCTGCTTTGTTTTGCATCAACCAGAAAATGGGCTTTTGGTGGGGCGGTGGTTTTCCACACCACAACGGCAATCCTCTTTCCGATCGGCATGTTTCCGTTTATCATGCTGGCGGGCTGCACCGTTTTTTTTCCTGCCCGCTGGCACCAGCGATGGCAGCAGTTGGCCGGAAGTCAGCTTGCCCGGTTGACAAAAAGAAATCTTTCGGAAAACAGCGTTGAAAAAGAACCGCAAACGACAGCGCTCAAGCTGTTGTTCTCTTCCCGATCAGCCCGAGGCTTAGCCGGTGCAGGACTGGTTATTTGGTTTGCCATTCAGGTATGCCTGCCTCTTCGATATGTACTTTATCCCGGCAAACTATTCTGGAATGAATCCGGATACCGCTTTTCCTGGCGGGTCATGTTGATAGAAAAAGCCGGGTATGCCGGCTTCCGCGTAGAAGACCGGATCAACGGTGCCCGTGAAGTGGTCAGGGCAAGTGATTACCTGACCCCAAATCAGGAAAAAATGATGGCGACTCAACCCGACATGCTGCTGCAGTTTGCCCACCACCTTGCCGGGGTTTACCGGGAACGCGGTATGAGCTTGCCAGCGGTGTACAGCGACTGCTGGGTAAGCCTGAACGGAAGCGGCAGCAGACGTTTTGTTGATCCTGGCATTGACCTTTGTGGAGTTACCTTTCGAACCCCGAGAACGGACTGGCTGATGGAACCCGGTGCTACGGATCTACCGGCTGTTCTTACGGAATTTAGTTATTTACCGATTTTGGAATGAACAGTCGTTTATTAATATTAATCGGCGTGCTCTGTTTTTGTGCCGGATTTATTGCCAAAGCCGGCGTGCTACCATCTACGTATCCGGAGCTGCATACGGTTTTAGCCACCGCTGGAATTAAGACCCCGGAAATTTCCCGCTTTTTGTTGTTTGAGCCTGTTGAATCACGGAAAATCACCGTGATTTTGAGCCCGCTCAGAGGAAAGGTTACAGCCGGCGTTGATTCTGCCGGGCTTCCCGGAGTTGAACTGCTGCTGAAAAGTCTGACCAACGCGAAAAAGTTCAAAGCGATCAGCCAGAGCAACGGAGAATTTGAGTTTGCTGAACCAGCGCACGGCCGCTATGAATTAATCGCTTTTTACCGAGGCTACAAAACCATAACATTTGAACTGGAACTTGACTCTTCTACACCTTTCTTATCGGTGCATCTCCCGCTGCTGGAACAACAATTGGATAATGTGCTGATTCAGGCGGAGAAAAATCCGTTCGGGGTTCGGCGGTTGAACAGCATCGAAGGAACGGCGATTTACTCCGCCAAGAAATCTGAGGTTGTGGACCTGGGTTCCGTCACGGGCAACAAAAGCGGTAACGCCGCCCGCCAGGTTTATGCCAAAGTAACGGGCCTCAACGTCTGGGAAAGCGATGGCTCAGGGTTGCAACTGGGAATTGGTGGCCGAGGGTTAAGCCCCAACCGGACGGCCAACTTCAATACCCGTCAGGATGGATATGACATCGCGGCCGATGCCCTCGGCTATCCCGAAAGCTATTATACCCCTCCGGTAGAAGCGCTTGATCGAATTGAAGTGGTTCGTGGAGCTGCGTCCCTGCAATATGGAACGCAATTTGGCGGGCTGCTGAATTTTGTTTTGCGGACTGCACCGCAGGAAGAAGGAATTCAACTCGAATCGCGCCAAAGTATTGGAACCTATGGTTATCTGGGCACCTATACCGGCCTTGGCTGGAAGAATGGAGACTGGAGCGGGTTTGCATTTTACCAGTACAGACGGGCAGAAGGATGGCGGGAAAACAGCGGGTTTGATCAGCATACCGGATATTGGTCTTCAGTTTGGCAACCGCGTGAAGCACATCGTCTGAATATTGCGCTGACCCATATGCAATACCTCGCCCAGCAACCGGGAGGTTTGACGGACGCTGCATTTGAAGAAGACCCAAGGGTTTCCATCCGCTATCGCAATTGGTTTCGGGTAAACTGGAATGTTCTCAACGTTGGCTACACGTGGAAAATCAACAGTACTTCAAGGCTTGAGTTTCGCAATTTTGGATTGCTGGCCACCAAAGATGCGCTGGGTGAAACCGGTCCGATCAACCGGGCTGATCCGCTGGGTCCCCGGGATCTGTTGAGCGATGTATTTAGAAATGCGGGAAGCGAAGTCCGATTCCTGCATCGCTACCGGACGGGCAGGGACGGGAGTGCCTTCGTAGCCGGTACCAGAATATACCATGGAAGGACTTTGCGTAAACAAGGTCTTGCCGATGATGGTTTTGGACCCGTGTTTGTTTATAACAATCCGGAAAAACTCGAGAATTCTGATTATCGCTTTCCAAGCGCAAATTATTCCGCTTTTGCCGAAAACATATTCCAGATTACGGATAAATTGTCCGTTACACCAGGTATCCGGTACGAATATATTTTCACCGGCTCTGACGGATACTACCGCCAGCAAACGTATGACCTGGCCGGAAATATTCTGCTGGATACCACATACGATGAATTGGCGGAGAACCGCCGTCAACTGCTCCTGGGCGGCATCGGCGCCGCTTATCGCTGGAATGAAAACGAAGAGACCTACGCTAACATTTCCCAGAATTACCGCGCCATAACCTTTAATGATTTGAGAATTGCCAATCCCAATTTTGAAGTGGATGAAGACCTTCGCGATGAACGGGGATTCAGCATGGACGCAGGTTATCGGGGGGAGAAAGGCCGTTGGCTCCGAGTTGATGTCAGTGTTTTTTTGCTGTATTACCGCGACCGCATCGGCCAGGTACTCGCAACGGATTCCATTACGCTGCGCACTTACAGACTGCGGAAAAATGTAGCCGATTCCCGGGCGGTAGGCCTTGAAGCTTTTGCCGAAATGGACTGGATCGGGGCACTTTCCCCCATAGAACACCGCAGCAGGCTGAGCACATTTATCAATCTGGGCATCACCGATGCGCGGTATATTCGGAGCGACGAGCCAGCCATAGACGGAAATATGGTTG
>JANNSM010000061.1:0-4859 GCA_031402635.1 Bacteroidota bacterium
CGGCGTGCCCTACCCCCCGGGTTATGAAAAACTCGCCGTCAGCGACTTGCGCAAGCAGGCAGAGATCATCACCAAAGGCTTGCAGGACGCTGGTCTTGAAGCCTCAGCGGACACCGATATCATTTCGCTGATCGCCTACATGCAACGTTTGGGAACGGATATCATGAAAGATGCCGAGCCCGAAGGCACCGCACAAAAGCCTTAACAGCCTACCCGCGATGTATAAAGAGATTCTTAGAACTATGAACTCCGAGGCATTCATGGCTTCACTGGCCCTGCTTGTGTTCTTCACATTTTTTGTCATAGTTCTCTATGATGCCTGGAGGAAGAGCAGCGATGAAATTCATCACCTGGAAAACCTTCCCCTTGAAGACGACAAGGATCAGCCGGTAAAAAATCAGCCCGATAAATCCCTTTTCCGTCAGGTCGGCCAGGGCTGACCGCAAACAAAAAGCGTCCAAAAAGCATCGCTACGATTTATCCAGAAGAAACCAATCCGATGAAGCGCATACTTTTTCTGCTGGCCGGTTTTTTACCGGTGTTAACTGCCCGGGCAGCTTCCGGGCAGATTCACGAGTTTCCCTATTTCGATTGGTATGTTGGAACACTGGTGCTTGCCGCACTGGTAATTGTCTGGGCGTTTTATGCCCTGATCAAGTTGCTGCGCTATTTTGACGGAGAGCTGGAGATTGCCCGGCGAAAACTGGCCGGCACCTGGGTAGAACCGGTAAAAGTCATTGAACCGGAAAAGCCGGTACAGAAAGAAAGCGAAAAGCGCTCCATCATCACGCTGCTTCAAAATTCGGTGCCGATAGCCGAAGAAGCCAGCATCACGCTGGATCACAATTATGATGGCATCCGCGAATTGGACAACGACCTGCCCCCATGGTGGACTGCCTTGTTTTTCATTACCATCGGTTTCGGTGTGGTGTATATGCTGCACTTCCACGTTTTTAAAACCGGCGATTTACCCTTGGAGAAATACGAGAAATCAGTTTTGCTGGCCGAAGAGCAGCGACTGGAGCGGCTGGCCAGTTCAACAGAAGAAATTACGGCGGCAACGGTAACGGTCCTGACCGATGAATCGAGCCTGCTGGCTGGAAAGGACATCTTCATGAAAAACTGCCAGACCTGCCACGGCCTGCAAGGACAGGGGCTTGCCGGAGCAGGACCAAACTTTACCGATCAGTACTGGATTCACGGTGGGGCAATCGGCGATCTGTACACCACAATACGTTACGGGGTGCCCGCCAAAGGCATGATCAGTTGGAAGGATCAATTGCCGCCCCAGAGTATCCGGGAGGTATCCAGCTACATTCTTTCCCTACAGGGCACCAACCCGCCCAATGCGCTGCCACCGCAGGGCGTGTTGTACGTGCCGCAGGATCCTTCGGCCGCGCCGTCCGCTCCTGCAGCAGACACCGTTGCCGTTTCCCAGGCCGGGGTCTAAAAAAAAATGATGCGGCCTGTGATTTCCGCTATCCATCATGAGTACCACAACCTCCGAATTCTACACCGATGAATCCTTCCGGGATCATATCGGTACGGTAAATCCGGATGGCAGCCGAAACTGGATATACGCCAAGAAACCCAGCGGTCGTTTGTACCGCGCCCGGACCTGGGTAAACGGACTTTTTCTCGCCCTGTTTTTCACAGCGCCTTTTATCCATATTGGCGGTCATCCGCTGTTTCTTTTCAATATTATCGAACGGCGATTTGTCATTTGGGGAGTTCCATTCTGGACGCAGGATTTTCATTTATTTGTTCTCGCTTTTCTGACTTTTGTAGTATTCATTACGCTGTTTACGGTTGTGTTCGGCCGCATATGGTGCGGCTGGGCGTGTCCGCAGACCATTTTTATGGAAATGGTTTTTCGCAGAATTGAATATTGGATTGAAGGCGATGCCAATCACCAAAGAAAACTCAGCGCACAACCCTGGAATCTGGAAAAATTTGGCAAGAAAGGACTTAAATGGCTGGTGTTCGCGCTGATTTCTTACGTGATCGGCAACCTGGCCCTCACCTATATTGTCGGCGTTTCAGAATGGCGTGACCTGGTTTTGAATGGCCCCGGGCACCGACCTGGACTTTTTATTTCAACCCTTGGTTTTTCCTCCATTTTCTTTTTTGTTTTCGTTTATTTCCGGGAGCAAGCCTGCATTGTAGTTTGCCCGTATGGCCGTCTGCAAAGTGTGTTGCTGACGCGGGAATCCATGCTGGTAGCTTATGACTACCTGCGCGGCGAGCCCCGAGGCAAAATAAAAAAGAAAGAAGAAACGGGCGTAGGGCGCGGTGACTGTATTGACTGTCGGCTTTGTGTCCAGGTTTGTCCCACGGGGATAGATATCCGCAACGGAACACAGATGGAATGTGTGAACTGCACAGCTTGTGTTGATGCGTGCAATGCCGTTATGGAAAAAGTCGAGAAGCCGCGCGGGTTGATCCGGATTACCAGCGAACAGCAATTGGTTTCCGGCAAGTCCTTTAAAGCCTCACCCAGAGTCTATGCTTACAGTGCGGTATTGTTGGTTTTGCTTTCCGTACTTTTTTTTGGCATGACCCAGGGGCGCAATGATGTGGAAGCGACCATCTTGCGGCAACCGGGAATGCTTTTCCGCAAACTGGACGATGGCCGTTACAATAACCTTTATAATTATCAGATCGTCAACAAGACCATGAGGCCGATGAAGCTGACGATCCTGCTTTCAGAGCCGGATGAAGGGTCTGTGGAAATGGTCGGTCAGTCTGTCATTCCGATTGGCGGGCAGCAAATGGTGGAAGGGTCGTTTTTTGTTATCCTGGACAAAAAACAACTTGACGGGCGGATGACCAAAATCAAACTTGAGGTGTTTCGGGGAGACACCCTTGTAGAGCATGCATCCACCAATTTTTTAGGGCCAATTCCGGGGTTCAACAAATAATTTGTAAATCAAAATCATGAACTGGGGCTGGAAAATTGCGATCGCTTATTCTCTTTTTGTGGTGATGATGTTGTCACTGGTGGTGGTGGCCAACCGGCAGAAAATTGACCTGGTCAGCCAGGATTATTACGCCCAGGAAATTAAATACCAGCAGCGCATTGATGCCAGGGGAAACAGCAAAGCGCTGGCAGAATCGCTGCAGTTTGAGTGGCTCGCCGCAGAGAGCCGGCTGTTGGTCAACTTCCCCGGCTCCGTTCAGGCCGCCAGCGGAACACTGCATTTGTACCGTCCTTCGGATGCCAGTCAGGACAAGACATTTCCGATGACGTTTTCCGGGGGGCAGCCGGTATCGGTTAGCCTCGAGGGTCTTTCGTCCGGTTTCTGGCGGGTTCAACTGGACTGGGCAGCGGGCGGGGCTCTTTACTTTGATGAGACAACCATCATTTTACCCTGACCGATGTGGTTGATCACCGCTATCCTCACCGGCCTGGCCGGGAGCCTGCACTGCCTGGGCATGTGCGGCCCGCTGGTGTTGGGCATGCACGGTAGCGGTATCACCGGGTTGTCTGGCAAGCTGACTTACCACCTCAGCCGGGCGTTGGCTTATGCTTCGCTCGGAGCGCTGGTGGGATTGCTTGGCGCCGGACTGGCGCTGGCCGGATGGCAGCGGGGTCTTTCCATCGGTGCAGGGTTGTTCATCGTCTGGATGAGTTTTCGCACGGGCTGGCTGGAGCGCCTCCAAAGCAGGCTGACCGCCGGTGTTGCCCGGAGGCTGATGCCGGGCATGAAGGCTGCACGCCAACTGATGGGGTTGCCCGGCCAGGCATTGGCCGGTTTCCTCAACGGCTTTCTCCCCTGCGGAATGGTTTATGTTGCCCTGACGGCATCAGCCACGTTGGGTGACCCGCTCCTCAGCGCGGCGTTCATGGCTGCCTTTGGCGCTGGCACGTGGCCGGTCATGGTGGGTATTTCTTTTGGCAGTCCATGGTTAAGCCGCAATTTGCGCGGGCGCTGGCAACCCCTCATGCGGGTCTGGATGGTCACGCTCGGACTGTTGCTGGTTCTGCGGGGTTTTGGATTGGGTATTCCTTACCTGAGTCCGGATTTACCGGAGACCGTGGCTGCGGAGCAGGCAGATGCACCGGCCTGTCATTAATTATTGGTAATTAATTCGAAGGGGAGAAATCGTTGAATAGCGCGCCCGGCAATTGCTTCCCATGGTGCGCGGCCGCTATTTTCCATTACTATTATGGACGAGTCCGGGAATTGCGCGCCCGGCAATTGCTTCAACCTCTTTACAGATCGCGCTTGCGCAACATCCACCAACTCAGGCCCAGAAAAACCAGAATCCACGCGCATTTCATGAGCATATTTTCGATTCCCAAACCATTGGGAATGATGCTCGAAATATCCAGAATCGCGGTTGGGTTGCTAAACAGGTCCGCAATTTTTGCGTTGTGGTGAAAGATGACGCACACCGGAAGTTTATCCGAAACGAGCCCCTGGTCTTTTAAACCGGCGCTCAGAATTGCGCGCAGAAATAATTCTACCGGAAAAACCCAGGCGATAAACGCAAAAATGGCCACACCCGTGCGGCGAAAAAGATTAGCCAGGAAAAAACTCAGGGCCATCACCCCGACGGCGTGCAAAAAGAACCCCGGAATATAACCGGCTTTGGTCCAGATATCGGCGCGGTCCAGTTGAAAGGCGTTCACCGAACCGGCGATATAACCGTTGATAACAAATATTACGGTCAGCAAGGCCGACATTATGGCCATCAGCAGGAGCTTACCCCAGATCAAATCATCCCGGCTCAGTCCGTCAATAATATGCTGGCGGAACGTGCGGTTGCTGTATTCATTGGTGGTCAGCGTAATGACAATGATGGCCAGCGCCAGGCTGAGAAACTCACTTCCAAAGTAGTAGAAAAACCAAATG
>JANNSM010000062.1:0-6558 GCA_031402635.1 Bacteroidota bacterium
GGGGCTCCGCTTGGATTGGCGATGTACTTGCCACCGCTGCCGCCTGACTTGATGTTGCAGCCGCTTGCTACTACTGTAGATGGGTTGGCATTACCTGCGGTAATTTCAATCGGGTTGTCAACGCCGATATAGAGTACGTTCATGGCAGTGGGCGAAATGACCACGTTGCCCGGGCTGAAGGTTTCGTATTCGAACTCAAACGGATAGAAGTCGAACAATTCGCCTTTGCTGCCTGGCTTTTCTACTTTGATCACCCCTTGCACTTTGCGCGAACCAGTTGCCACCGTCTCAAAGGAGGCGCGACCATCCGGAGTCACTTCAAGGGCCTGGGCATTGCTGAGTGGCATCTGGCTGGCAGGCACTTTCTCAATGCGGGAGAAGGTGACCCGGCCTTTGTCATCCTCGGTGCGGGTTACCGCAGAGGTCAGGTTGCCGATATACACTTCAGGCCTCACCTGGCTGGACTTTGCGCCCAGGAAAATGTCGGCGCGGTATTGTTTGCCGGTAACGAGGAATTTGGATTCGGAAACGGCAAATGCTTCAAACTGATCCACTTTAACATCCTCTGCACCCACTTTTTTGGAAAGTTGATCAAGAATGGTGGACTCGCAATTGTAGGCATCGGATTCCAGACCCGTCAGAATGGTGTGCACCGCCTGAACCGGAACTTTCCGGAATTTAGAGGACGCCCAATCCATTGCGGGATCTTCCGGCTTCTCCGCCATCAGGGTGAGCTTGTCGCCCAGCATAGCCTGGTCTTCTTCGCTCAGCAGGGCCAGAAACTTGCCCCGGTATTCATTGATTTTGGCTTCGATTTCGGCGCCGCCACCCTTTTCAACAAACATGTTGGTGGTGGTTTCAACGTCTTTCTTACCGACAAAAACCTCATGGCCTTTTTCGGTTTTGGTTCCACCGGAAGCATCAATCATTTTCTTTTTCCACTCGTGGATGTAATCCACAAATTCAGCACGGTATTTGCGCGCCAGATCGGCGTTGTCAATCAGCGCCAGGCTCTCTGCCCGGCCATCTTTTTTGGCGGCAGCCACCAGCGAGTTGTATACCAGGCCGTTCTTGGCATCCACAGCATTGGTGGAGTTCTTGATCCCTTTTTCAACCGTTTTAAAGGCATTCAGGATCTCGGCAGACACGTTCAGAGCCAGCAGCGCAGTCAACACCAAGTACATGATGTTGATCATGAGCTGCCGTGGTTCCTTAGGTATGGACATGTTTGGCTTCTTTCGTCAGGTTAATTAAACATGTTCCTCTACGCGTCAGACCTTGGCAGTTTGCGGGCGGCTGATCGTCATGGCGCTCAGCATATTTCCGTAAACGTTGTTCAGTTGAGACAGATTGCTTGCGAGCGAAGCAATTTCGGTCTTGTATTTACGGCTGTCTTCGATAGACTCGTTCAGGTTGTCCATGGCAGAAGCCAGACCACCGTAGAACTTGTTCATCGCTTTCAGGTGGTTGTTGGTGTCCTGAAGCTCGAGCTCGTAAATAGCATTCAACTGGCTCAGGTTCTTGGTGACAGCCTGAACCTGCTCGTGGTATTTCACCGAGTCGGCGCCTACATCGCCCAACTGGCGCATGGCACCGGCAGCGTTTGAATACGCCACTTTCATTTCCGAAAGGGCATTAGCGGCCTCTTTGGTTTTTGCCGTGTAGTCACTGGTGGACTTTGCAGCATCCTGCATGTCGGACATCTGCTCGATGCTGACGCCAAGCTTGCGGAGATTGTTGCCAAGCTTTTCAATAAGCTCAGGCTGCACGCTTTTCTCCAGCATATTGTTAAGCTGCTCGGTCACGCTTCCTTTTTTCAATTGCGAGGCAAGACCCTTTTCTTCCACCTCCAATTCAGGAGATACATCGAGATCCGGATACAGTTTCTCCCAGTGGTAATCCTTATGAGGAGGCAATACCCCCAGCAACAAGAAGATGAATGCTTCGGTGAACAGGCCCACCATGAGCATTTCATTAGCCCCGGTCCAGGATAAAATTTTGAAAAGCGCACCAATCATCACAACGGCTGCGGCAACACCGATGATGAAGTTTTTGATTCTGGCGAATCGGAAGGAGTGAATAAATGCCGACATGCTTATTGGTTTTCTGGTGATTAAAGCGAGACAGTAGACTTAAAGGAACGTCTTAAACAATTTACCTATACGTCGCTGTTCGCGGCGTTGTTTCGTGCTGATCAGAGACAGGTAATTTGCCAGAAGCTGGTCCTGATTTATTTGAAGTCGTTCATGGAGCGGCCAAGGAAGGGCATCACACAGCGGAAGCCCACATAACATTTGGCCGTATCCTGATATTCCCAGTGGCGGGTGCCGGTCTGGATATAGTAGCTGATATCTTTCCACGACCCGCCGCGAATCACTTTGCGCTTGTTGGTCGGAGAATCCCCCTCCTCCGCATCATACCGGATATCAGGGTTCATGTCGTGGATAAAGGAATAAGAGTTTTCGTAGAAGGCAGAAGAAGTCCATTCTGCCACGTTGCCGGCCATATTGTACAACCCGTAGTCGTTAGGGGCGTAAGAATACACTTTAACGGTGTAGAAACCGCCATCTTCCGGGTAAGCACCGCGGCCTGGTTTGAAGTTAGCCAGGTAACAGCCTTTGGTGTTGCGAACATACGGTCCACCCCAGGGGTAAGGAACCAGGTCCCTGCCTCCACGAGCGGCATATTCCCATTCGTGTTCGGTTGGCAGACGGAAATCGTCGACGACCGGCTCGCCATTCTGCAAACGCCACTGGTTCCAGAAGCCTGTTCTCCAGGCGGCAAAAGCACGGGCCTGTGTCCAACTAACCCCAACCACCGGGTAATCATCAAATGCGGGGTGAGAGAAGTACTGACGGGCCATGGGCTCGTTGTAGCTGTAGGAGAAGTCGTGAACCCAAACCAGGGTGTCGGGATAAATTTTCAGGTCGTTTTCCTCCTTGATGAAATCCTGCAAGGGGCGTTCACGGTCCGGATTGCCTTTTTTGGAGGCCATGGCCTTCCAGTCAATCCACTTGAAGGAGTATTTGAGCTGGCGGGTATCCACTCCGCGACGACCGTAGAGCGATTCGCCGGCGGGGGTCATCATGTCGTCCAGGTTGTCAAGCGCTTCTGTATCGGACCAGTCAATTTCCTGGGACCAGTCAATGCGCTCGCCTTCGGACTCCTCACCTTCGACGTAATGATCAAGGAGAGTATGGGCGATGGAATCGCGAACCCAATAGACAAACTGGCGGTATTCGTTGTTGGAAATCTCCGCATCGTCCATGTAGAAACCCTGAATGGAGATGGATTTGCTCCGCTGCCACAATGCGTGGTTTACATCCTGATCGCTGGGACCAATGTGTAAAGTACCGGAAGGAATATAGACCATCCCGTGAGGATTGATAGGACCCCACTGCGGGCGATCATAAACGCCGAGCAACTGACCGCGGTAATCGCTCCAGCCGCTCTTGCTGCAACTGTTCAACGTGGACAGCACCGTTGCTGTCATCAGGATGAACCCTAAGGATCGCTTCATTCTTATGAGTGGTGTTTTTCCGGCAGAAAGCCGTGACGATAAGTGGTCAAAACTATGAAACAATTTCCCCATATCAAAAACAGTTAGCGAGCGGAATGACAGGCAAATCGGGATAAAAACCGGGAATTTTTAGCCTTCATTACTCACCATTTGAACTTTAATAATGGAGATACCTTAAATTATTTATTCGCTTGCCTTGCCTCGGTTTCTCTACCGCGACCCGGTAATTCAGCATCACTTCATGCGAACCCGAACTCACCTGGTTGAGTGCGCTTAGCGTATAATCGTAAGCGTAACCCAAGCCGAAACGGTCCGTGATATTCGCACCAACCAAGCCCCCTACTGCATCGGACTGTCCGTCAAAGTAGGTTCTAAACGATACCCCCGCCCAAATATTGTCCCGAATGTACAACAAGGCATTCAGGTCAACCATGGAGGAAGCAAGATCAGTTTTCATCTGTACGCCGGGTTCCAGTTCAAGGTTACTTCCAATGGGGAAATTGTATGCCGCCGTGACATAAAAATGTCTTGCCATACTGATACTTGAACTGCCTGATCCCAGGTCAAATGTGACATCGGGTTCAGTCAGGTGCGAAACAGATACACCGGTTCGCAACCGATCCGTCTGAAACCAGACCCCGGCTCCGAAATCAGGCGCCAGTCCCTGAACGGTGTTCAGTGGCAGAAATTCATCGTTGTGCTCGAGCTGTCCGTCTTCATAACTGCCCTGGGGAGCGCGAAGCCGGTCTCCGTCCAGCGACTGTTGAATAGCTCCTGCCGAGACCCCGATTGACAGCGTACTGCTGGCTCCCAGTTGCAGCCGGTAAGCATAAGCGGCGTAAAATCCGGTTACCCGCTGAACCCCGGCCAGGTCATTCCAAACCGAAAAACCAATGCCGCTGCTCAACGCGTAAAGCGGTAGGTGACCCGTAAGCGCCTGGCTCTGTGGAGCGCCCTCCAACCCGACCCATTGGGCCCGCACCAACGCACTCAGGTCAAACCCCTGCTCATTGCCGGCAGCGGCAGGATTAAAAAGGAATGGCTGGAAACGAAACTGGGTAAACTGGGGATCCTGCTGGGCATGCAAGACCTGGCCGCCTAGCAGCAGCGCCAACCCAATCACCCGACTTAACCGCGGAAAATGAGGCACAAGGAGGTGGATATAACTCATCAACGTAATACCGTAACGCGACTGGGAACGCTGCTGTTGCATTCGCTGCTGCAAATCCGGAATTCATTAAAACTAACCATTCCAATTTTTCCGGCAAAAGAACAGGGCCAAAACCACGGTCCAAACCACCAGAAAGTGGATAACTGCAAGTCATTACCCAATGACCTGGTCCGGGTGTTCAACCGGCTTCTCACAGGTGTAGTTACGGCAAACATAAATCAAAGTCCTGCCCGCTTCGCCACGGTGTTCCAGTAAAGGCCATTCACTTTCTCTATCGGGCTCCGCAGCGGCCATATACAAGGTTCCGGGCGAAAAACGCCTCCGCAACACACGACCAAATTCAAGATGTGCCGGGCCGGTTATGGCGATCTCCCTTCTACCAGCCACTTCCTGTGCTATTGCGCAGGCCCACGCCCCAAAGGAAGTGCCATATTTTGCCGTTGTTTCCGCCATAGCGGCAAGCATGCTCCTGCCTCTTGCGGTCCAGTCCGGCCGGCCTGCAAGCAGCCCCAGCCGCAAAAGATTTTCGGCCATGACGGCGTTCCCGGAAGGTGTAGCCCCATCGTAATGGTCAATAGAGCGAATAACGACATCCTGTTTTCCGACCGGCGTGTAGTAAAAATAGCGATCCTGTTCATCGCTGAATCGCTCCAGAACGGAGGCAGTCCAAAACATAGCTTCGCGAAGACGACGCTCGTCCCAGCCAGCTTCATAGCCGTCCAGCAGCGCGGCGATATACCCCGCATAATCGTCCAATACAGCATCAAAACGGGCTCTCCCGCGTTGCCAGACCCTCAGCAAAGAATTGCCCTCGCGCATTTCTGTGCCCAAAAAGTCCAGGCAGCGATCCGCGGCAGCCTTCCAGGCTGAAGCACCCTCTTCAACGCCATCCAGGGCTGCATGAGCGCGGTACAGCCCCGAGACCATCAGGGCATTCCAACCGAGAATGACTTTGTTGTCCAGGCCAGGGCGGACACGCCCTTCGCGATGGGATAATAATTTGCGGCAACTCTCCTGCCTTTCCGCTTCCCACGCGGCTTCTGTCAGTTTTTCCTGCTCCGCGAATTCCTTTTCATTTATTGTGCGGTGAAGGATGTTGACTTCCTCCCAGTTTCCGTGGGGCCGCACCCCGTAATACCGGCAAAAGCGGTCCGCTTTCTCCCCCAGTAAACCCTGAATTTCCTCCTGATCCCAGGTGTAAAATTTTCCTTCAACGCCCTCAGAGTCCGCGTCAAGAGCTGCGTAAAAGCCGCCGGATGAATCCGTGAGTTCACGCAAAACAAAACCGAAGGTTTCCCGCACCGTCTGCGCAAAGCGGGGTCGCGCTTCGACCTGAAACCCCTCCGCATAAGCCGAAACCAGCAGCGCATTGTCGTAGAGCATCTTCTCAAAATGCGGTACCAGCCAGTGCGAATCCGTGGCGTAGCGGGCAAATCCGCCGCCGATCTGGTCAAAGATGCCACCGGCTGCCATACACTCCAGGCTGAAAAGTGCGTGCCGGGTAGCTTCCTCGCTGTGGTTGAAATGTCCGTGCCGCAAGAGAAAACGCAGACCCATGGTTCCCGGAAACTTTGGGGCACCGCCAAATCCGCCGTGATGCGCGTCTGCCTGTTGGAGGTGGCTGGCAAAAATCCGGTCGGTCAGATCCTGGGGGAAAAACCGGTCGTCGCCACCCGGAGCCGGCAGCTCTCCGGTAAACCGGGTGTCCAATGTGCGCAAGTGTTCCAGGAGGAGCACGGCCTGTTCATTTACTTTATTGCGGTGGTGACTGAATGTGTCGTGGACACGCCTCAAGACGGTCGGCCAGGCCGGACGGCCGGGCAAATCTTTGGGCGGGAAGTAGGTGCCGCCGGTAAAAGGAAGGGCG
>JANNSM010000063.1:0-3292 GCA_031402635.1 Bacteroidota bacterium
GGAATTACGTCTGGGCGATGGGACTGCGAAATCCGTTCGGCCTGGCCAGGGCAAATGGAAGGATGTTTGTCTCTGAGAATGGTTTTAGGATTGATCGCTTTCTGGAGGTTCGCCGGGCTGAGAATTGCGGCTGGAATGGGACGGATTGGAGTATCGGAATGAATGCAGCCTTGGTCATGGGGCCTACGGTCGCCCCCGTGCAGATAGCCTGGCTTCCTCGCGAGAACACGGTTTTTCCTGAGGAGTACCGGGCGAAGTTCTTTGTGGCTTTGGCTGGAGGGCTTCAACAGTCCGCCGGTGTTTTGATGATTGATTATGATTTCGACAATTCGCGATTGGCGGGGCCTCCAAAGCGGTTAATTTTTCGCGTCAGTGACGATAACCGTGACGTATCCCCGGTGGGCGTAGCCGTTGGTCCTGATGGCTTGTATGTTGTCTCCCTCTACTCAGTCCGTGGAAACCGTTTTGGAAAAGGTCAGGTGATTCGTGTGTCGCACGATCCGGCGACCGAATCCTCCAAGAAACCGGAAAGGCACATCCGAGCCGAAGTCGTGATGCAGAATAAAGGCTGCTACAGCTGCCACAGTGTGCGCGCATCCGATCTGAACGTTGCTCCCGCGCTTGACCGGGAAACCCTGGTCCCCCGCATACTGACACGCCTTCAATCTGACAGTTATCAGCGATCTGTACTCCGACTGGACGCTCTTGATGCCAAACCCTACAAAGATTTTCGTGAGGCTCGGCGGGAGGTCCGTAAGAAATCAGGTATTGAGCAAGCGCGGGTGTGGATCAAGTATCATTTAATGGAGCCGCAGTTCGATCGAATTGGCTCGGCCATGCCAAATCTTGGTTTGAAAGAAAGTGAAGCCCAGGAAATCTCGAACTATTTGATTGAACGCAACATTGGCGATGTCGGTGTTACCGGTTTTTTCAAAAGGATTCTTCATCCTTACATCTATGGGCCGGTCAGCCGACGGCATCTGCCCGGGGCTTTTGCCATGGGATTTTTTAGTGCGTGTGGGGCTCTCTTCGTTGGATACAGGATCTGTAAGTTGATTTCAAAGCGACGCATTTCTCCCGTTCCAATAGGAAAAAAACTTAGCAGCGCGGCTCAAGGTGCAAATGGTGGTGTGCCTACCGGAGAGTTTGGTTCTATAGGGAAGTGAATAGGCCCGGCGCGAGCATTGTGGTGCGGGCGGCATTGGTATCCGGCATCCCGCATCGCCCTTCGTTCCCAAATCTCCGTCAAATCTTTTTTTAGAGGTTTTCGTTCCTCCGGTTGCCCAAAAATGACCCTCAGGTGCCTGCCATTGCCTGTCGTTTCAAAGAGGCCGGACACTTCCCAAAATTCCTGTGATATAAGTGCGGTCGCGGAAGAACGCGATGACACGAATGGGCCCTCATTTTTCATTTTGAATTTTTAATTATTAATTGGCCTAGGGCCTTCAAGGCAAAACTTGACCGAAAAAAAGAGGTCAAATTGGTAAAGAAACGGTAAAGTTTTATGATCATGAGAATATCATCCCTCCGTGCTCAGCCGTCGGACTTCCGCCATCCGACCTCCGACACCATGTCCTCCGATCTCCGATCTCCCAATTTCTGCTTTTTCGAAGCCGACACGAGGTTCATTCCGCTCCTGACCGGAGGCTAAAGAAACGCTCGCCCTGTTTACCCGATTGGGGTAATATCCAAGCATGGAAATCACTGCTTTAATTCACGATTGTTCTGCCGAAGCCGAAACCGGCTTTGCGGCCACTTGTGTTGAATTTCCAGAAGCAAACGGACAGGGTGAAACCGTTGAGGCCTGCCTTGAGAACCTGCGCGGGGCCATTCGGGATGTCCTGGCGTATCGGAAGGAACAGGCCACCAAAGCGTTGCTTGCCGGAGAGCGTTTGGAAGTTGTATCCGCTTGAAACGCGAGGCGCTGCTTTCACATCTTATCCAGCACGGGTGCAGGCTGGAGCGGGAAGGCGCCTCCCACTGGATTTGGCGCAATCAATCCGGCGCGATTCAAGCGATCCCCCGGCATCAGGAAATTAACCGCTTCACCGCAAAATCCATCTGCCGAAAACTGGGCTGCCCGATACTCAAAGGTGCATAACCTGGAAACCGCGGTTCATCCGTGCCGACAAGACCCGCTCGCTCTGGTAAATCTCACGATGTTGCCATCCTCCAGCGCTACGGCCGGGGACCGGTCCCGGTTCCATGACTCCCGTCCCCATCCGCGTTCCGCGTTCATCTGTGCTTAAAAACTTCCGCTGTCTCCGTCCTAAAAACTCCGTCAAATCTTTTCTGAAAAATCTCGTTTCGGGAAAAAGGTACCGTGGTTCGGGCTGGTTCGGGGTGGTTCGGGCTGGAGCGGCTTCCGACGGATCCATCAAAGGTTTTCCCAAAAAACTTGTGATATAAGTGCGGTCGCGGAAGAACGTGATGACACGAATGGGCCCTCATTTTTCATTTTGAATTTTTAATTATTAATTGGCCTAGGGCCTTCAAGGCAAAACTTGACCGTAAAAAAGAGGTCAAAATGGTAAAGAAACGGTAAAGTTTTATGACCGACAGAAGCTCAGACGTTCCGCACTCGGCGCTCCGTTTTCATCCGCGCGATCCGCGAAATCCGCGGTTGATTCCTTGTTCCCAAAAGGACTCACCGGAAGACTTCTCCCCTTCACTCTTCAACCCTTTAACTTTTCAACTATTTGGCATTCCATACCGATTTTGGACCGATTCCGGTCCGATTCCATACCGATTCCATACCGATTTTGCGAAGGCAAAGCGGTGCTGTAATTGATGCAACATGCTGTATTAAAGCTGTTTGAGAATATTTGCCTCCAATGTCTGGCTTCTGAAATTCGCCGGACGGTCCGATTTTTTCGGATTGCATCCTGTCTTCACTGGCCTGGCCGGATTCGCAAGCAAGCTCTAACACTTTATCAATTCTAACCGTTAAGAATGCGTAACACGAAAATCGAATAATGAAGACTGCCGAACAAGTGGTGACGGGCGACTTGGATTACATTGTTAAACAGGGGGCTGAGGAGTTCTCCAAATTGTCTGGCCGTCATGTGATGATCGCCGGAGGAGCGGGTTTTCTTGGCTACTACCTCGTCCATGCTGCCCTGCATTGGAACGCCAAGAATTCCACTGCTGCTCCCATCAAGGTCACCGTGCTTGATAATTTCATTCGCGGAGTGCCAGGGTGGCTGACTGCCTTGGAGAAGAATCCGAATCTTCGCCTGCTCAAACACGATATTACCCAACCATTGCCGGCGGTGCTCGGCGACGTTGGATA
>JANNSM010000064.1:0-4272 GCA_031402635.1 Bacteroidota bacterium
CGCGACAGCCTGCTGGCAGGCATGGAGTCGCTCGGAGCTTTTCAGCCCTTCGCCCTGCAATTTGACCGTTACCGCGACTTGTTCCTGACCAGCGGATTTTTAGACTACGGCGTGCGAACCCGCAGTAGCGGAGAACAGTTGTGGTCCCTTCAACTGGACACCTCGCTGGCCGCTGCTCCCTATTTTGTCACCGATCACCGCGACGGGAAAACCGAATTGTTGCTCCTGGACCGGAACCACCAGCTTTACCTCGTGGATCGCAGCGGAAAAATTTTGTGGAAGCGCGCGCTCGGATCACCGATTCTCGGAGAGATCAGGCAGATTGATTACTACAAAAACGACAAGCTGCAATTCCTGTTCAACACCGCCGGAAAGCTTTTCCTGATTGACCGGAATGGGCAGGATGTCGCAGATTATCCGATCGCGCTGACAGCGGGTGCCGGAGCCGGTGTTTCTGTCTTTGACTACGAGAACAAACGTGACTACCGCATTTTTGTCGGAGGCGTTCAGGAAAATGTTTACGGGTATTACCAAACGGGTAAGCCGCTGCCTGGCTGGAGTCCCATGAAAAAAGCGGGTCCGCTGGCACAACCGATTCTCCACGCCGTTCAGACCGACCAGGACTTCCTGGTGCTCGTGAGCCGCACCGGAAAAATTTCGTTTAAAGATCGAAAGGGCGAAGACCGTTTTCCCTCGCTGAACATCGGCGCTCCGCTGCTCGGGCCGCTGGTGCTGGATCAGGGCGGTTCAGAGCCCTTCCTGATCGGTTGTGATACGCTGGGCAATCTTTGCCGCATCTCGCTCGGCGGTCAGCTTGAACGCCTTCCGCTGCCCAAGGTGAATGGCCGCAGCTTGTTCGCGCTGCGCAACCTGGATGGAACGGGCGCAGCCGAGCTGCTAACCGTTACTGATGATGAATTGATTGTGCGGGATAACACGGGACAGGAGCGCTGGTCTGCCAAACTGCCTGATTCCGGCCCTCACCTTTGGGCGCGGCTGGCTGCTGACCCTGGTGATAACCTTGTCGCACTTTGGTCAACGCAAAGTGGGGAGTGGAATGTGTTTGACGCCAACGGCAATCCGGTATCCGGTTTTCCCATGCCAGGAGATGGACCTTTCTCGGTTGGAGCGCTTGGTGCTCCGGGCGAACGGGTGTTGATCGGCGCCCGGGACTCGCGCGTTATTGCCAGGAAATTGGAGTGAGCGCGAAACAGCAATGCTGTCATACCATTATCTATGGTTTGGACAGATCCCAGTTGATCGGTTTTAGACCACGCTGCTCCAACAGTTCATTAGTTTTGGAGAAATGCCGGCATCCAAAAAATCCCTTATCAGCAGAAAACGGCGAAGGGTGAGGTGCAGCGAGTACGTGGTGTTTCTGGCCGTTAACCAGCGCACTTTTTTGACGGGCAAAATTACCCCAGAGCAAAAAGACGATGCCTTCCCGCCAGTCACTCAAACGGCTGATTGCGGCATCCGTGAATTGCTCCCAGCCGATTCCCGCGTGCGAAGCCGGTTGTCCGGCCCGCACCGTGAGCACGGCGTTGAGCAACAACACACCCTGATTGGTCCATCCTTGTAAATTGCCGGAAGCGGGCACGGGAGCGCCGGTGTCGTCGCGCACTTCCTTGAAGATATTCCGCAGGGAGGGGGGGTGGGGTATTCCTTCAGGCACTGAAAAACTCAGGCCGTGTGCCTGGCCGGGTCCGTGGTAAGGATCCTGCCCGAGGATGACCACCCTAACCAGATCAAAAGGCGTGGAATCAAATGCATTAAAAATCAAGGAAGGCGGCGGATAAACCGTTAGGCCGCTCTTTTTTTCCTCCAATAAAAATGCTTTAATCTTGATAAAATATGGCTTGCCAAATTCGTCGGAAAGGGCGGCTTTCCAGCCTGATTCTATTTTGGGATTCACCGGATTTTGTGCGGTCATGCTGCGGGATAAGCGGTAAAAAAAAGAGAATTGTGAATCACTCCAGGCGGATGCTTTCCACCGGCTGCACTGCTTTCCAGGGCAGCGCGTCAATGGTGTTGCGGTAGGCAGACCAATTAAGGCTGAAAAAATCGTTGACCCGCACAAGCACAGTCTCCGTTTTCTTTTCCAGTTGAGCCAACGCCAGCAGGGTATTGGGCGAAGGGGTTTCCAACGCCCCCAGGCGATTGCCGCTGGCATAAAATTCCTCAAGAAGGCGCACTTCGCCGTCTATCCCTTTGAAATCTTTCGGGCTCAGGATCATCGCTTGCAGTACCCCGATGCTGTCCCGCAGCGTTTTTTCCGTTTTGACGAGCGGTTTTAACAGGCTGTCTGGCAGGTATTCCAGGTTCTTTTTCATGCGGTCCAATGTTTCCAGCGCCTCCCGAAGCCGATCGGTGGCCGTTGAACCGCCCTTCACCAGCCGGTTGTACTGCTCCCGCGATTCCTGGAGTGAAAGGAGCGCTTCCGTTGACACCGGATTGCGCGGATCGGGGAGAAGGGTCAGTGTTGTGGTATCCCGGTGATCTTTCCATATCCCGACCACGGAATACGTGCCGGGGAGCGCTCCCCAACCGCCGGGCTCATCCGCATCCTTTTCGGGTTTGCTGTGGCCAGGGTAACGGGGTCCCTGAATCCGGCAATCCCAGGTGAGTCGCACAAATCCCGTGTCTGTATTTGCCGTAAAATTTCTTACGGTATCGCCAGTGCTGTTTAAAACCAGAAAGCGGATTTTATCCGCAGCAGGTTTTTCCTTTTTGTTTTTGGCCGCAGCAGTATCCACCGGTGCCCCCGGGATCGTGCCGGGTGAAATTTCTTTCGTGCTGATTTCCGGGGTATTCTTTTTCTGTTTATCCGGTTTGACGTTTGTATCGTTTTTAGCGTCACCTTTTCCTTTGCCGGCAATTTTAACACTGTCGGCTGCCGTTGGCTTGATAAAACCGTCCGGGTGAAACCAGACCGTCAGCATAGCGCCTCGCGGTCTGTTCCTTCCCCGGAATCCGGCATCGGCATCAAATCGCACCCCCGGTGCTTCCTTGTAACTGGCCAGCACGGCATCGGGCGTTTCAAAAAGGGCGAAGGGTTTTTTAAGCATCGAGGGTTCCCGGGCTAATGCGCGCAATGGCCGCAGATCATCGAGCACCCAGATTGCCCGGCCAAACGTTCCCACCACCAGATCGCCTTCTTCGGCCTGAATTGCCAGATCGCTGACCGGTACCGCCGGAAAATCCTGAGACCATGGCTGCCAGCTTTCACCGGAATTCAGGCTGAACCATAACCCGTTTTCGGTTCCCAAAAACAACAGCGAAGGCTCTTGGCTGTCCTGTGCAATGCTCAGCACATGGCCGCGTACCTGATCTGCTCCACCAATGCGTTTCCAGGTTTTTCCGTAATCGTCCGTGCGGTAAGCATAAGGATTCCAATCGTTGCGGCGGTAGTGATTAAGGACTACAAAGGCTTGTCCGGCCTGATGTGTGGAAGCCACAATTTCAGGAATCCAGGCCCCGGCCGGAGCACCGGGAAGCCGGTCAGACATTTCTGTCCACGTCTTGCCGCCGTCGCGTGTCAGATGTAGTTTTCCGTCATCGCTGCCTGTCCAGATCACTCCCCGCTCCAGCGGACTGGGAGCAATACAAAGCAGCGTTGTATAGTTTTCCGCTGTGGTCGCGTCAATAGTCAGACCGCCCGAACGGGTCTGATGCTGGCGGCTGGTATCGTTGGTAGTCAGATCGGGGCTGATGATCGTCCAGCTTCGCCCTTCATCCAGGCTGTGATGAAGGTATTGAGATCCGTAATAAACTCCTTTCGGGTCGAAGGGATCCAACGCCAACGCGGCATTCCAGTTAAATCGCAATTTCTCTCCGTTTGGATGCACCGGCTGAATGTAGCGATCGGCTCCGGTCTGTTTATCCCAGAACGAAAGATTTCCTCCCTGCCACATCGCATAACCAAACCTGTTGTTTGCCGGGCTTGGCAAAACATTAAAGCCATCGCCGAAAAGGACCTCCTGCCAGTTGCTGTTGCGTATGCCTCCGGACTGCCAGAGATAGGCCGGACCCACCCAGGAGCCGTTGTCCTGCAAGCCTCCATAAACATGATAAGGTTTATCATTGTCGGTGGCTATGTGGTAGAATTGCCCGAGCGGAAGATTTTCAACAAAGCGCCAGGATGCCCCATGATCGTGGCTGATGGCAACGCCGCCGTCATTGCCGTCCACCATAAAATCCGGATTGTCCGGGTGAATGTAAAAAGCGTGGTGATCGGGGTGAACACCGGAGTAGGGGATGACGACCTGCCAC
>JANNSM010000065.1:0-14302 GCA_031402635.1 Bacteroidota bacterium
GTACGCATATATGGAACAGGTTGCGAAAGACAGCACCTGATGCAGGAAAAAGTGCAGCAGACCGCCTTAGCATTGGGTGTATCTATGGATTTAAGTGTTGTACAAGACATTGATGAGTTGATCAGAAGAGGCGTTTCCCGAACACCGGCACTGGAAGTCAACGGCACAATTTGCATCAGTGGCCGGGTTCCATTTCGGGCCGAATTGATAGAATTGTTCCGATCTTCAGGAGGAGGTGAGGGGCTCAGACCGGCTTTGATGAAGGTTAGCCGGCCAAATGAGTACTCTCATAGCAGACTACCCAGTCATTCATTAAGTTTATCCCAAGAAAATAGTTCAGCCATGAAAAACCCAATCACCTGGATCGTAGGTCTTGATTTCTCCGCAATGGACCGCGCAGTGATTGAGTACACTGCTTCCATGGCCGATATGCTGATGCCGGACAAGATCTACTTCCTGCATATTTATCCTAATCTTGAATTGCCCGAAGTAGCTAAAGCTGCATTTACCGATCAGGAAATCCCGTTGGACGAGCGCCTTACCGCAGATATGACCAAGCTGGTTGCCGAAGAATTTCCTGACTTCATGCGCTATCACGTAGAGTCTATGGTTGTTGAAGGCAAACCCGAAAGCCAGATATTGCGTTGGGCGCATATCAAGTCCGCCGAATTGCTCATCATGGGAAGGAAGAAAAAAGTTGGTGGAAACGGAATTATTCCCAGGAGGATTGCACGCAAAGCGGAATGTTCGGTACTGTTTGTCCCGGAAAAACCCTCATTTCAACTGCACACGTTCCTTGTACCAACTGATTTCTCTGCACCTTCAGCGAAAGCGTTGGAAACAGCGGAATGGATTGGTGACCATGTTCGGGAACCGGAAGTTTTCCTCTACCATGCCTGCCATTTGCCCTCCTCAATTTATTATGACGGACTTGCAGGAACCAACATGATTGACCTGCTTCAGGAGGCCGCCGAGGAACAAATGGATGAATTCAAAGAAAAGTACCAATCACCCAAATCACGGGTAATTGTCAATGCAAAAGCAGACCGTAGCGTTGCCAGAACAATTGCCGAAATTGCAACAGAAATTCCCGTAGATATGATTCTGATCGGGGGAAAAGGACGCAGTGGACTTACCGGAGCGCTGATCGGCTCGGTAACGGAAAGTTTGCTGCAAACGGTTGAAGAAATACCAATCTGGGTGGTCAAGATCGCCCATAAACGGGAGATCGGAGTGAGCAAACCGGATATTTCTGCACAAAACCGGGCCTGAACAAGGAAATACTGAATGTGCATTCTGATTACCCATACGGAATGCGGAAAACATCAAGATGAACAGAAGAGATTGTTCCACATTGTCAACCTGTCATAAATAAGGCTATGAAATCTATACTCGTACCTGTTGATTTTTCTGAGCCGAGCAGCGAAGCACTGCGCGTTGCTATTGATATCGCCGGTCGTTATCACGCGTTGATCAAATTGCTCAATGTGCAGGGTATCCCGATGATTGATCCCTATGGGGAAATGGCCACAGCCGAGGTGGATGTCATGTTAGAAGAACGCTTGCATGAACGTCTTCGGCAATTGATGGCCAAGGTGGCTGCCGAAAGCCCCGAAATGCAAAAAGCGGTTGACGCATTAGAATTCTCAACGGTGGTTAGAACAGGTTTCGCGGCCGGTGAAATCAGCCGGCTGGCCAAGGAAGAGAATGCCGATTGGATCGTGATGGGAACCCGTGGAGCAGGCGGGGTCACGGGTGCGCTTTTTGGAAGTGTAACGGCAGCCGTGGTAAGCCGTGCGGACCGACCCGTATTAACGGTTCCCCACGGCTTCAAAGCAAGGTGCTTCAGCCATATTGTTTGCGCCATTGACAGCGTTTTGGATGGCAGCAGTTTGCTGAGAGAATTGGATGAATTGGCTTACCAATGCAAAGCCGAACTCACCTTTGTGCATATTGTTGAAGAAAGAGATGTTATATCTACGGAGGTCACAGCCCGAACCATCGGCGCCTATCACGCGATGAAAGGACGGGTAAACGCAACGGCAAAGGCGTTGAGTGGAGAGGACGTAGAAGATACGCTTACTACCTACTGCCAGGAAAATCAAGTGGATTTACTGGTGATGGTTCGCGAACATCATCCGTTCCTGCAGAAACTGATTCACCGAAGTATCACCCGCCGGCTGGCTCTGCACGCCGCAGTTCCTCTCCTGATTTTTCCTCCTCAATAACGGGAGTAAGTCCTTTGGGCTGTCGGGATAACAGGAACAGGCTTCTTTAAATAACCTGTGGAGATAACGGGAGCAGACCTCTTCTAGTTGCCGGAATATCTCCTGTAGATCGTCTGTTAATTACTGGAGGGTTGAGAATAAGCATCCGATGTTGTTTCGGTTTTCTTTTTAGACCCTTTACCGCTGTCGCCGGAGCCTTCGGGTGATCCGAGGCTGAAAACCCGGCTGATGTTAAAACCGAAGTGAATTTCACCGTCCAGCCAACTGCCGGTGGTTTCAGTGGCGAACAGCTTTTCGATCATGCCCCGGGAGTTGGTAAAGTGCACTTGAAAGACGTGTCCACCGGTTTCCAGATCCAATCCCAGAGAAAGAGAATTTTCAACCTTTTCCCCGTTGAGTAAACTCTCAATCTGGCCCGGAAAAATATAGTAATACTCCGCGTTCACAGACAGCGAGTTGGTGAGTTTCTGCCTGGCGCCGATGCCCAGCGAAAAAACGTCGTTGGCATCCTTTACTGAGTCCACCAGGTTGCGGTGTACCAGGGTAGGACTGAGTTGCAGACTAAAACCCTCTGAAAATTTCCGGGCTATCAGCGCCTGAAACGTATAGTACATTCTGGAACTGAAATAATTCTCCCGCTCCGGTTCAGGCCAGTCCACGGTTTTGATGGCTGCAGAAGTAAAGAGGGTTACCGTGAAGGGGAATTTCTCAGCTCCCGACTTTTGTTGCAGCACTTTATACTTGATAAAGCCGTCATAAAGCTTCTCAAACGAAGAGCGCCCGACGCCCACTCCAAGACGGTCGGTAATCCCGTACTCAAGGCCCAGCCGGATGGTGGCGTTGTCGAGGCCAAAAAATTCTGCCGCTCCGCCATCAACCCTACCGAACCGGTGACTGATCAGGAATAGCAACTCTTTTTCGGAGTTGGTCTCCACCGAATGGCCATTGATCAGCCTCGTGGTTTTAAAGGTGGCAAAAGTATAGTTGACCGGTTCTTCCTGCTGCTCTTCGAGCAAGTCAAGCAAATCCTGTGCCTGCACGCTAAAACCTGTCAACAAGACCAAAAGGATCAATCCAGTCCTTTTCATGATACATAGGTTTGAAAAGCCGGTAACCGGCGGTCAGATTTGCCCAAAAAAAAACTGCTTAGCATATTGTTCCCTGCTATTTCAACTTTCTGATTACATGGCCTTATAATCCATCTTAACGGTGATGTTAATACTCTCGGCAATGTTCTCACGAACTACACTGGGAATTTTAATATCGTAATCAGCAGTCTTAACAGTGAAGGTAGCCGTGCCGGTCATCAGGCCTTTTCCATCGGCCTTGAACGTACCTGGTGTTTCCACATCGCGGGTCACACCATGAATGGTGAGTTTTCCGCGAACGGTAACCTTGTGCTCGCCGGCCATGGTGGGCACTATGGGTTGGGAACAAACAAACTTCCCTTCAAAAGTGGCTTTTGGAAATTTTTCGCTTTCCACGTATTTCTCATTGAAGTGCTCCTCCATCAGGGCTTTTTCAAATTGGAATCCTTTCATCAGTAAACTGAAGGCCATATCGTTGTTTGAGAAATCCACCAGGCTGGTGACCTGATAATTTTTTCCCTCAATGTCTTCCATCGGTGTTTTGGACAGGAAGACTATCGTTCCTTCTTTGGTAAACCAGCGATTCTGAGCATGAAGACCCTGAATACTTAGGGTCAGCAGTGCGAGAAACAAGATTTTTTTCATGGTTAAATTTTTGCTTTAGTCGTTAAGTAATTTCAATTATTGGGTGCTCCGGCGTCAATCCAGCGCTGAAGCAAAGTCTGCTGGCAGGCTGTCAGGGGAGATGAAGGAGGCATGTTTTGAACCACAAGCGTGCGGTTTTCGAGTTTGCCATTATCTACGTAGGCCTTTACCTGGTCATAGTTTTCAAACAAACCAATTCCCGTTCCACCGGCAACATGGCATCCTGTGGTTGAACAGTTTCCCTGAATGATGGGGAAAATGGTACCATTAAACGTGATGTTGGTGGTATCGCACGGATTTGCTGTATAATAATAGGTGTACAGTTCCTCCTCATTGTCGTAATAACAGCCAGCCAGAAAAACAAGTGGCACAAGCAGGAGACCTGCCAGCATACGATACGATATCTTTCGGTTAATTATCCGGTGTTCCATTCTCTATCCAGATTTCAATGGTTCTCTTAGCGCAATCAGAAAGTTCAGGTTGTCCGGAAGGCATTTGGGGAATCCCGCCGGTTCCATTCAGCGAATTCATCAGTTTCCCACTGGTTGCGTTTGCAGCAATCTGGGAATAGTTGGTCAGGCTAAGACCGCCCTGGGGTGTTGGACCGCTGTGACAACCTGTACAGTTTGTCTGGATCAGCGGGAAAACACTGGCAGAGAAAGTCACATCGGTGGTATCACACCCATCACAGCCATTATTCAGGGCACCCTGCTGAATCCAGGTGAAAATATCCATGATTTGATCAGGCGTCAGCGTAGTGACACCGCTGCCGGGCGGCGGCATTCTATCACCCGGGTCAGATTCGGTGATGGTTTTGAATATTTTGGATTCCGAAGGATCACCCGGCTGGACATCGCCGGTATTGATGATATTGTTGTAGTTGTTCAGGACCACCCCTTCTTCTGCTGTAATGGCATCATGACAACCGGGAATGGCACAACTGGAGTTGAGCAACGGAAGGATATCGTTTTCAAAATAAACCGTATCCGGGTTGCAGGGATTGCCGTTGACGGTGGTGTCATCGGGCGGAGGCGGTGGCGGCGGAATCCAGCCGGTTGGAATGATCGGATCGTGCTGACAAGCTGACAATAGCACGACGAGACCGACAACCCCGGAGATCCAGAAATGCTTTTGACCAGTCATTTTAATAAATTGAGGGGATAGGGATACTGTTTATTCAATAGATGATCAGGCAGGAGGTCAACTGAACAGTAGCTCCCAGTGCCCCAAGCAGCCCGCCTTCATCCTCATCAACTCCACTGCACTCCCCGCGAACTACAACGCTTTGACCGGATTGTAATTGCCGGGCTGCACCGGATTCAGAAGGAGCAAGCGCAACGGCGAGACCTCCGCCCATCGGATTGCCCGCTTCCAGTTGAAGGGTTACCTGTTCAGCACTGCTGCCAACTTCGGTAATAACTCCGCTGACCTGGACCACCTTGCCGATATAGCGTAAACCGGCTGCTTCCTTATTGGTTTGAAATTCTCCATAAAAAACCTCGGCACTCCCGTCAAAAGCGGCCTCCGTTTTTGCAACATCGGTATGAGGTTTGTTGATGACCAGCACGTAAACGAGAACGGCTGCCAATAGGCCTACTACTGCAATAGCAAGAAATAATTTTTTTACGTTCATCACCCGATGTTTCCCGTAAAAATATGCCTGTTAAAACAATGGGGCAGCCTAAACCTGCCGAACGGGGCAATTCGTTGGTTAAACGGGATGATTCATCAATAAACAATGCGTTGTGCCCTAGCGGCCCTGAATCCAGACCCTGAATTGAGGGGAACGCTCTTTGGAAACGATCGTATCTCCCATGTATGGCGGATTCAATTCCAGTTTTACCCTTGACTTGGAAACCACATGCATGTTACTGATTGCCTTTACCTGTACAATAAACTGACGGTTGATCCGGAAAAAACGGACCGGATCGAGCATGCTTTCAACCTCGTCAAGAGAGTGGTCCAGCGGGTAGCGTTTGCCATTCGTGGCCATATAGAAAACAATCCGATTTTCAACCAAATAATAGGCGGCTTCTTCAGCTTGCAATGCCACTAGTTTTTCGCCAAAACGAACCAGAAACCGCCTGGGCGTGACCGCGGTATTCAGGTTTTCAAAAGCATTCCGGAGCATTTCCAGATCAATCTGCTGACCGCGACCTTTCAGCGAAAAATACTTGTCCACTGCCCGCTTCAGGTCTTCGGGGTTGACCGGTTTGAGCAGGTAGTCCACACCCGGTGAACGAAAGGCTTCCAGGGCATATTGATCATAAGCTGAAACAAATACGATAGGCGGGCAATCCGGCCATTGCCGGAAAATCTCAAAACTCAGACCATCGGCCAATTCGATATCCGAAAAAATCAGATCGGGACGGGGGTGGGTTTGCTGCCATTGAACGGCGCTCTCTATACTGTCTGCCTCCCCGGCAATAGCGGTTATCCGGGGGTCTGCTTCAAGCAGCCTCCGGAGTTTTCGCGCTGCGGCCGGTTCATCTTCAATGATGAGTACTTGCATCGGTAGCGTTCCGGATGGGAAGATTTAACAGGGGTACTTCAACCACAAATTCGGTATCGGTGGCTGTGATTTGCAGCCCTCCGGCACCGAGCAACTGCAATTTACGCGAAAGATTTTCCAGTCCGAGTCCGGTTCCCTCAGCTGGCCGGTTTCTGGACCGAAGGTCGTTGGCCACGCGAATCCTTCCCTGTTCCCCCGCTTCAATCCGCAGGTTCATCGGGTGATTGCGAGCAATGACATTGTGCTTCAGGGCATTTTCTACCAAAATCTGCAAGGTCATCGGGGGAAGGGCTTTTTCCATCAAATCATCGGGTACGCGAATGCTGACCTTCAGGTTCTCTTCGTACCTGGCCCGCTGAATGGACAAATAATCCTCCAGAATGCGCAGTTCATCGCGCAATAAAATAAGTTCTTCGTGGCGATAAGCCAGAATATTTCGAAAGAACCCCGCCAGCCGGTCTACATAAGTTTGGGCCCGCTGAGGATCTTCCTCAATAAGCCCGCTGAGCGTGTTGAAACTGTTAAAGAGGAAATGGGGGTTGACCTGGTTGCGCAGCAATTCGAACTGGGTCCTGATTTTATTTTTCTCTACCTCCTGGAGTTGGCGAAGTCTTTTTTCCCGGCTTCTGACCCATAAAAGCACGATCAGAAAAAGCCCCAGAACGGAGCTGGCAATAAACCAGGGACGGGCATAAAGCGGTCTTGGAATACTAAACGAAAACGTCGTTACGGGACCGGGTTCCGGTGATTCCTTGAGCATGGAGCGAAGTTCAAACCGGTAGTCACCAGACGGCAAGTTGGCATATGATACGCGCTCGTCCATGGTACTTCTCCATTCGCCCTGTTCAAGACCTTGAAGCCGGTACTCGAAAAGAACCGGGTCACCGGGACCGATCCAGGGAGCGTTGAACAAGAACTCCAGGTGGCGGCGCCCTCCGCTGATGCGGCTGCCGGATTTGATTGCTTCCCCTGAAGCCAGGATACTCGCCAGCGTAGCTACCGGCGAAACAAGGAGATCCTGCGCGGTTCCCTGCAACCGGTAAGGTCCCCCGTTGGTGCCAAACCAGATTCGGTGACCGCGGCTGAAAACCGCACTACTCATTGGCCGTGGCCTGTCCCGGAGTTCCTGAAGATCAACCGGCCGGGAAATTTTGTGGGGTGTAGAAATCCAATGGACACTGCGTTCGTGGATCATCACCAATTCGCCCTTCCCGTCCAGGGCAATACTCATGACCTCCTCCGGGGAACCTTGCAAATTGACCGGTTGGAAACCGGGATCTTGCCCGTTGGCTGGTTCACGTCCGGCAAAAAGCCCGTTCTCCCGGGTCTGAATCCACAATAAACCGTGGGCATCGCGAAGCACATTGTACACGGTCTCCCCGCTCAGGTATTGCCGCGCTCGCAACGATGGATCCTGCAAACTGCGCAAAAGGTCTTCCGGGGTTTTTGTGGTTTTTCCCTGTTGCTTAAAAAGAGAATCGGGAGGAAGGAAATACAATCCGGTGCCGTCAGTCCCGATCCACATCCCACCCTCGGGATCCGGAAAAAGCGCAAAAACAAAATTCTGCCCAATACCCAGATCCAGAAAAACAGCCCTTCGACCCGTTGGCAGAACAGCATAGATGCCTCCGAGTGTGGCCAGCCAGATGATCCCTTCCAACTCGCGTATGGCCAGAACGCTGCCGTCCATACGGTCTTCGCCAGCCTGCACGGGCACGGCGATGGCGCTGCCCGGGGCAATGCGGTAAGCGCCCCGGTCAAAAGTGCCCAGCCAAATAGAGCCATCCTGTGTTTCGTGCAAGGCCACCACCACGGCAGACTCCGGCAATCCGGCAAGCCGGACGCGCTCTGGTTCTCCGTTGACATCGGGCTGCATCCGATAAAGCCCTTTTAGCGTGCTGAACCATAGCCATCCTTCGCGGGTTTCCAGCACGGCCTGGGTTTCGCCATAGGCCATTCCCCTCTCCAGCACGGCGCAGCGCCTCGGGTCAAAACAAAACAATTGGCCCTCCCGGCTTGCACTCAATACGTTTCCTTCGCGCAACCCAAGTAGAAGGCGAACTCGCTGCACCGGCTCCAGACCGCTGAACCGAACCGCGGTAATGGTTTGATTTTGTGGGTCTGCCTCGAGCAATCCGTGTTCTTCTGTCCCGATCCACCAGCGACCGGTTGCGGCCGCTAGTCGGGAAACCGTGCCGAATGGCCATTGTTCCGGCGATCCAATCTCATTTGTTTGCAGGTCGCCGATGGAGAAAGTGGCAATTCCCCCGCTAAAAAAACCCACCAAAAAGCGACCGGAACCCACGGGCAATAAAGCCGTTACCATGGGGTCAGCAGTTTGGCCGCCACGGGAAATCACCTGCAACTTTCGGTCGCTGCCTTCCTGTTGCAAATGCACAAGCCCCCGGTCGGTGCCGGCCAGTATGCCCCCCTGGCCATCGGAGACCAGGGCATTGATTTGTCCGGAGGGGAGCCCATCCCGGCTATCCGTCAGGTACCATCGGTTGGCCTGGCGCAGGTATAGCCCTTCGCCGGATGTTCCCATCCAAAGCCGACCACGGGAATCCGCGCAGAGCGCCGTTATCGGTTTGGAAGTATAACCTTCTTCGGATGGCATGTAGTGCAACTTGCCATCTTCTTTTTTAGTGTACAGCACGGCTCCACTGCTCGTGCCGGCAAAAAGGGTGTCGCCGATGCGCGCAATGGAGGTAACAGGCAATGGCTTATCACCGGCAATCGGGATAAACTCCGTTCGTTGTCCGTCATAGCGCCACAATCCCTGGTCGGTGCCAATCCACAAAAAACCGGTGCTGTCCTGATAAAGGCAGTGAATCTCCGCCCGGCCATCCGGATTTACCGCAGCCAGCAAACTGAGTTCATAAATCTGACCTTTGGCTGCCAGTCCAAATACGGCCAAAGCAGCGAAGAGGACAGCAAACTGCCGGAATCTGAAATTTTTTTCAGGCAAAGAGGGAAAGGCTGAGCGCTTGTCTGCAGACGTTCGGTATGCAGGGTGTTTCCGGCGGGTGAACTGCCGCCTGTTCATGGTTTTCGCAAATTCGCCTTGACGGTCACACTGACCGCTTCCGCGATTTTCTGATGCATGATTTTGGGGATGCCGATATCGTGATCCTGCAGGGGGATTTGAAACTGGGTGTTGATGGATATGCTGCCATTCGCTTCAACCTGGAGGGTTCCAGGAAGGATGCGCTCCCGGCTAATGCCGTGAATCTCCAGCCTGCCTCGAACGCGAATTTGGTAAGTTCCCGGTGTGCTGAGATTTGGCAACTCAATAAATTGTCCTTCGAAAACCGCTTTTGGAAATCGGTCAATTTCAAGATAGTTTTCCTTAAAATGCTCCTGCTGAAGGCCGGAATTAAACCCTTGAAACGTATTCATAGATACGGAAAAAGCGAAAGCGCCCGAGCTTTCCAAAACACCCCGCAGTTCATCTGACCAGCCTTTGATAATCTCCAGCGGGGCTTCTGAACTAAACTCTATTCTTCCGGTGGAGGTATAATAACGGACATCATTGGCCGGTAAAACGGGCAGGTTTTCTTTTGAATTAGCCGGGCAATCAAATGCATCTCCGGTCAGGGCAACCGAATATACCGGAGTGAAAAGCCCCTGAAGCAACATCCCCAATAGGAAAATCCGTTGCCAGATAGAGGGAAGAAAAAATGTTGAGCCGTAAACCATTGGATGGCATCTGCCGTGGTCTAAAATTAACCGATAGTTTGCCGATCCGTCGTTGTTTTTCCAGGTAAAGTAACCAAGCAACCACAAGTGTCACGAAAATTGAACCAACTGCCGCTATTCTTTTATTTACCGTTTAGCTCTGCAGGAAAAGAAATGGCATCAAAATAATCCGCTTCAAAGTCCGCCATTTGCATTTGCATTTTTTCGGCACTTAACCCGAGTCTTTCCGCAATCCAGGCGGCCAGCACCGGAATTTGTGCTTCCAGTGAAGGACGGTCAAAGTACAGCCTTCCCGTGCGCCGGATTAAAAAATCGGATAACGTGCAAACCCCTTCGAAATCCATTCCGTATTCCAATTCTGCCCGCAGAATTCTCAGTCGCGGGTCGGTTTCTTTTAAATGCAGCGAATAAGCCCGTTCAACGATTTGCGAAGCCTGCGTGCCATAGGCATTGACAAGATATTCTATTTCTGAGGGAAGTAAATCAACCTGACGGCCTTCGCCGTGCAACTGTTGTTTTAATCGGTCAACATCGGAAAAATTGTCAAAGTCGCCACCGGCCAAAGGCAACTCCGCCGTTCGGGAATCGCGGTATGCTCCCAGATCCAGCGCGGTCCGGCGGGCCATGACCATGTCAACAACCCGCTCCGCCATCATCCGGTAGCCCGTAAGTTTTCCACCGGCAATGGAAATGAGTCCGGAATCTGTTTGGAACACTTCGTCCTTGCGCGACAGTTCCGATGGACTCTTGCCTTCTTCGTGGATTAGCGGTCTGAGTCCTGCCCAACTGGATAATACATCCTTCCTTTCAAGAGCAAGACCGGGGAACATAAAGTTCGCAGCATTCAGCAAATAGTCAACATCGGCAGACAAGGTTCGCGGCTGATCTATTGCTCCGGAGTACAAAGTATCGGTGGTGCCAAGGTAGGTCGAAGGACCGCGCCGCACAGCAAAAACCATCCGCCCGTCTGCGGGTACATCAAAGTAAACCGAACGTTCAATCGGGAAGCGCTCCCTGCTAAACACCAGGTGAACGCCCTTGGTGAGTTGGAGGTGTTTGCCCTTGACCGGACTGTCAAGCTTTCGCACTTCATCACACCAGGGACCGGCGGCATTCACCACAGCGGCTGCCATAATGGCGAATCTCTTTTCACCGCCGGTATTGCCGTTTGTGCCTCTTTGCGTGTGTGTGAGGGTGTCGCTGGCATTGACCCCACAAACCTGCCCGGCATCATCGTAAAGAAATTCATCCACCGAGCAGTAATTCAGCGCTTGTCCTCCTTCGCTGGCAGCCGTCCTTAAAAGGCTGGCGACCAGCCTCGCGTCGTCTGTTCTGTATTCGCGGTAGATGGCTCCCGCCTTGGTGACTTTTGGGTTGAGAAGAGGCTCGGCAACCAGGGTTTCTTCCCGGCTAAGGGTCCTGAATCGTTGCTCCTTTGGAACACCGGCCAGTTTTTCATACATCCAAAGCCCGACCGGGGTGGTGTATTTTCCCAGGCTTCCGGATTCAATGATAGGCAGTAAAAGTTCTTCGGGCAGAGCGAGATGTGGAGCATTGGCGTGAAGAATCGCCCTTTCTTTTCCCACCTCGCGAACCAGGCTGATTTCAAGTTGCTTGAGGTATCGAAGACCACCGTGAATCAGTTTGGTGGAACGGCTGCTGGTGCCCCAGGCGTAATCCTTTTTTTCAAGCAGTAAACAATTCATTCCCCGGGAAGCGGCATCGAGCAGGATGCCAGCCCCTGTGGCTCCTCCGCCAATTACAATCAGATCAAATGGGGTCTGTTGGATGCTTTTTAGGGCTTCATCGCGCTGAGAAACGGGAATCATGGCTCAAAGTTAGCCCGGAGCCGGTCATCTTTCGAGCCAAAATAAACACAGAGACCACGATAGATGACGGTTTTCCGGGTATTTCACCATGTTCTGAAAACTCATCTGGTGGCAGAATTGCCATGATGCCCAAAAGCACATCATAATTATTAGGGGAACCCGCTAACTTTCGCTCCGAAAACACGGATGAAAAGCATTTAGATATGATTGATATTAAATCTGCACTTCAGAATTGTGATTTGTTTCTACAACTTGAGGAAAGCGTTGTGGCAGAATTGTTGGCTGGTTCTGCTTATAAATCATACCACAGAGGAGAAGTTATCATTCAACGGGGATCGGTTTCTAATATGTTGCACGTGGTGGTAAAAGGCACCATTGGCGTTTATAATGAGGATGTTTTACTGGCCGAATTAAAGGAATGGTCAGTGGTTGGGGAAAGTTTCATTAACGAGAATTCAGCTTCTGCAACCATCATCGTTTTATCGGACCTGTTAAGTCTGGAAATATCCAAAGATTTTTTCCTGAATTTTTCCTTTAAGTATCCTCGATTAATATTGAATGTATTGGCCATTATCAGCAAGCGACTTCGCTCTTCCAATGATAAAGTGCTTAAAGAGGCCCAAACACGGGAGCTTATATTAACACAACTTGTGGAGGAGCGCACGGCGGAGCTATCAGCTACTCTGGAGGAATTGCGACATACCCAGAAATTCCGTGATCAGTTTTTAGCGAATATGAGCCACGAAATCAGGACGCCGATGAATGCAATCGTGGGATTGACCAACCTACTGGTAAAAACGCCCCTTAATGAAGTGCAGCAGAAATACCTGGATGTTATCAGAAAAAGCGGGAATAATCTATTAGTCCTCATCAATGATATTCTGGATCTTTCAAAGATGGAAGCAGGAAAAATGGAATTGGAAAATGTTCCATTTTCATTGCACGGTACCATTTTAAATGTTCACACAATTCTTTTTATTAAAGCAGAGGAGAAAGGAATCATGCTGATTCAGGAAATCGGTGAAGGGGTGCCCGATTATATTGTAGGCGATGAAACCCGTCTCACACAAATATTAATTAACCTGACGGGTAATGCTATAAAATTTACCGAAAATGGAAAGGTGACTATATCGGTTGCCCTTCAGAAAAAGCGGGGAGATACGGTTGAATTACTTTTCAGTGTCAAGGATACCGGAATTGGGATTCCCCCTGAAAAACTGAACAAGGTATTTGAAACCTTTGGCCAGGCAACTGCGGAGACAGCCCGAAAGTATGGCGGCACGGGCCTTGGATTGAGTATATCAAAACAACTGGTTGAAATGCATAATGGCCTGCTTCAGGTGAGTAGCGTTTTTGGCCAGGGTTCTGATTTTCATTTCTCTATTTCCTATGTGCTGGCGACACCGCCTGAGCAGCCGGCGGAATCAGGAGCGGCCGGATCAGGAGATATGAGCGGCAGGCGGATTTTACTCGTTGAAGACAGCCCATTTAATCAAATGGTGGCGGTTGACACGCTACTTCATATTTTCAACGGGATCGTAGTAGATGTAGCAGAAAATGGGGAATCGGCAGTGGCTATGGCTTTTGAAAAGAACTATGACATCATCTTGATGGATATTCAGTTACCGGATTTTGACGGATTTGAAGCTACCCGTAGGATTCGCGCCGGGAATTCTGAATATGCCAATACTGTCCCGATCTGCGCGCTGACCGCCGGTGTGTCCAAAGAAATGATTGATCAGTGCCTTTCTGCCGGAATGAACGATTACCTGATCAAGCCATTTAGTCAGGAAATGCTTCGGGACAAAGTGATCCAGAATGTTTTATCCTGACGGGAGCAGATCAGCGTGAAAGTAATCCGCGATTCACCTGCTTTCCTGAACTTAGCTACATGATATTACGAGGTTTGCTTTTCATTTTGCTTTTTAGTGGAATAAGCGGGTCCTCATAGATTTTGGGTCAGTCCAATGCTTCGTTTGTTAATGTTTTTATTGGTACTGATGGCACCGGTCATACATTTCCTGGACCTTCGCCGGCCTCTGCCTTTCTTCTTACTGGTTCTATTACCGCTTCGGGAAGCACGCTTTCCTCGCTGCGCGCCCGGAGCTGACACCCCTTCGGGGCACCTTCGCCGGCCTCTGACTTTCTTCTTACTGGTTCTATTACCGCTTCGGGAAGCACGCTTTCCTCGCTGCTCATTTTAGGCGGATGCCCTTTTTTTGGGCTGGATAGAACCCCGTCCCTTGAAATGTCAGTTGACTTCACATATTTTAATCCACGATCATAGAAATATTGAAGGTG
>JANNSM010000066.1:0-2962 GCA_031402635.1 Bacteroidota bacterium
GACTTGTATTTGCAGCTAGCGCTTCCAGTATTATGTTTATTTAGTTATTTTCAGGGATAACAAGTCAGTTTATCATGGGTAATAAAGTTAAGGACATCCTGAAAGTAAAGGGCAATCACGTTTTTTCCGTGGAGTCTTCCAGGATGGTTTTTGAGGCAATGCAGCAAATGTGCGACCGGAATATCGGGGGGCTACTGGTTGTAGATGACGGCCAGCTCCTCGGCATTTTCACGGAGCGCGACTATGCCCGCAAACTTATTTTGAAAGGGAAATCTTCCAGGGAAACGCCTATTAGGGAAATCATGACCAGCAACCTCATTACCGTTACACCGGAAACCTCCATAGACGAGTGTATGAAGTTGATGTCAAACAAACGAATTCGCCATTTGCCCGTTCTGGAAGACCAACAATTGGTGGGCATGGTCTCTATCGGAGACCTAGTAAAAAAGATCATTGAAGATCAGCAGTCCACCATTGAACATCTGGAGCAGTATATCGGCGGTTCTTAGAATTTATTTTTATCACGTTAGTCTCAGGTAAATGCGGCATCCCCGTCCCCATCCTGAAGACTGCTTACTAGGGCTCCCGCTTCCCGCCATTGCAAAGCCAATGGTTTGGATAGCATATACTCTCTTTTTGCCGGCCGAAGGTGCATGAACTGGTTGCTGTTTTCCTGAATCAATTTGACTACTGGTGCGTGATACACCAGCAACGTGTGAGCGTGGTAAACTGCCATTTGTTGGCGGAGCAGCAGGGGCAAATTCTTTTTCAGATCTCCTTGTATCATTACATAAGGTATTTTCATAAAGCCATCCCTTATGCTAAGACTCAGAAAGCAGTCAACTTCGCCGTCGCTGCCAAATCCAGAAAAATAGAGCTGTCTGAATTGCCTGGCCACCGAGCTGAAATGGTAGCGGCGTGACCAGAAATCCGGCGCGCCTTCACGGAGCCATGGATATGTACTTATCCAGGAAATACCCCCACCCCCCCGCCGGACCACTGCGTTTTTTTGGAACTGATTGATAAATTCCGCCACTTCGGAATCTACGGGCAGTTTTAGCAGCCGGAAAGCGGGAGCTGATGAGCCCTTGTTTTTTTCAGATTCAGACCCATCCGGGATTGTTGTGCGGGTATGCAAAAAACTCTCCCCCATGCTGATCGCACTTTCTGTGAACCTGTCCAGACTTCGCCAAACGGGCATCAGGACTTCGCTTTTCGGCCAGCGCCGCGGGATCATCCCCGAAAAATCCGGGCGCCGGTACACGCGAAGACCAACTAGCGGTTCAAGCGGGGTGAACAATCCGCTCCGGTCATACAAGGCCCGGGCGGCAGGCGTGAACTCGGTCAGGGCGAGTTTGCCGTGCCAGGCTTCATGGGCTTGTTCCAAAAGCTTTCCGGCAATGCCCTTTCCCCGGCAGGCGGGGTCAATCCATAAACAACTCAGCCATGCGCACCGAACCTTTTCGCCCGAAAGAAACCAGTTATCCGGCAGCGTGCCGAGATACCCGCGCAACTGCTGCTGCTCATCGTAAGCCAGAAAAATTGCGGGATCCTGAGGCTCCGAATCCGGATTGTGCAGGTAAGACAGCGCTCTGGCCGGTGAAATCGGCACCACCGGACTATTCAGAAACCCGGGGTCTTGCGGGTAGCCGGCCAGTTCAGCGTGGGTAAGAATCCGGTAATGGATCAGCATATGGAGAGCGGCAAATCAGGTTGAGGGTCTTCGCATCCTGCCCCGGCCGATCAGGTTGTTGATGTTTGAAATGGTGTAGGCCGTCCGAACCTGTGCCGCAGCGCTCCCCCGCGTGCGCTCCATCGGAACCCTCGGAAGGTTTCCCCAAAGATCGCTTTTCAGCCCCGGCCCGCCGAAGCTGAGGCGAACCCCGGCAGCAAAGGCCTCGTGGAAATGCTCCTCCGGCAAACCGGCATCGGAGAATGGGAAAGCGAAGACCGGTTTTGAACCCGGAAGGTTTTGCGTAAGCCAGTGCAGACTGTCCAGACTTTCTTGCAGTCTTTGGCGGGGAGCAAGGTGTTGGTACCAGGGATGGGTTGCCGAATGCGCGCCGAGGTGAAACCCCTGCCGCTGAAGCTCCGCCAGCTCGTCCAGGTCCAGGTAAGGCTGGTAATCCCGGAGGAATCCCGCCAGGTCAAGGTCAGCAGCCTCCAACAGATGCAGAATGAGAGGTCGTTTTGAATAGCCCAGGCTCAGAAGAGCCAATTCCAATTGCGCCTGCGACGGGTTTTTCGGCAACAAAACACCATCGTTGCGCAGCAGCCCGGAACAGACCGCAGCAAGTTTCTTCCCTACACCTCTTTCCCCCAATTCCCGAAACCTTGAAATCACAAGCGCAACCTGATACCGGTACATCAGGTCCCGATTTGCGGCAAAACCGCTGTTGATAAAAAAAGTGGCCGGCACCCCGTATTCGCGAAGCAGCGGAGCCATCACGTCCAGGCATTGTCGCAGTCCGTCATCAGCAGTAAGGTGAAAACTGGGCCGGGCGAAGGGCTTTTGCCGGTCAGGACCAAAGCGCTCCAGGATTTCCGGCAGGTCAACCGGCTCAAAATGGCGGAGAAAAAATTCCAGGTCTTGTCTAAACTGTTTCCTGTTTCGCACCGGATAGAGCGGGTCTATGTGAGGGCAGGGCTCATCGCTGATCAGGTGGTAATAGGGAATAAAGAGGGTGTGCCCCGAAGTTTTCACCAGGCGATCCAGGGCAACAAAGGGGGAAAGACTCCGGCTGATCCCGCCGCTGAGCAAGAGCGCCGCGTTGCGAATCACCCCACTCACCCTACCGGTGTTTTTACCGGCAAATCTCCGCGCTGCATGCGCTCCCACAATTCGTCAGTCCAGAATTCCAGCGTAGGAAGTACGCAGTCGGCAATCCCGAACCCGGCGGCCATAGCATGGTCTGGATCGGGTACGGCCACAGCGAGCATATTCGCCGCTTTGGCTGCGATC
>JANNSM010000067.1:0-4918 GCA_031402635.1 Bacteroidota bacterium
AATTGCCAGTGGTCAGAGCCAAGTCTTCCTTTGATAAATGGCCGCAGACTCGCACCGTTTATCCGCACCCAGTTGAATTCGCGAATGGTGTCAGGGTTGATGCTATTGTTTCCCAGACCGAAAAAATTGATAAAATACGGATTGTGAATTTCAGTTTCCAGATAAAAATCCATCACCCGAAATGCGTCAACATAATCCCCGTGATAGCGCAAATTAAAGGCATTGGTCTCGGGTGCATAATTTCCTGCCAACAGGTGTTTTCGCCAGTAGGGTTCTTTGCGAAAATTGTGAGTTGTCCAGGAATAACCGCCGCCAATAAATATCCGGTCATCCACATTAAACCCGCTATAAATCAGCGGCATTCCGCTGTTGAATCGGAAATCTTCGCGGTCGTATTCATTGACATCCAGATCATCGCCCGTGCGGTTGCTGATTTCCGGCGAAGGGTTAATCCGCATTCCCTCCGGCGTGTCATAAATGCGCGTGCGGCGAACAAGGCCGGAAACTCTTGATTCGTCCTGAATTTCATCGTCACCAATTCCCCCGATCACCCGAACGGTAATTCCGCGACGTGCACGGCCTTTTAGCATAAATTCATCGTCACCGTCCAGACCGTAAAGCCGGATTTCTTTTGTTTCGTTTTTGGCAAACGTACGGTCATAACGTTTGTTTTTCTTTTTACCTTTTTCGCTGCGCTCGTAAAGCCGGACCCGGGTATCGCCGTTGTCCAGGCGACGTACGTCAAAATAATCCTTCTCATCCGTCCCGGTCACGCTAACCCGTCGGCTCAGATAAGAATATTGCCGCATGGCAATGCGGTCAAGGTTGTCCCTTCTTGCTTTTAATTGCGCAGATAATCGCTCCCCGTCAAGCTCATAAACCGCTTCGGGCCATTGCCGCAATGAGCCATCAATGACCGAATCGGTGAGTGCATCCTGAAGTTGCTCAGCTATTTCCGCCCATGTTTCCCTGTCTGGTTCATTGATAAAATGCCTATCGAAATAGCGGGCATTAAAACCCTGCCACCATGGGCGCTTCAGGTCATCCCGAATGGTTCCAAACTTTCGGATTCCAAAACTGGAAACCGCCCAGGGCAAGAGCCCCTGAAAACGATAAAAAGTCTGATCGCGGTCACGGGGAATTGGCCGGAAAATTTTAGTGCCATCCGGCCCATCCATTTGCGCCCAACGCCACTGGTCATCGTGGCGGTCCCAGTCGTGAATAAACATGTCGAAAAGACGGGAGCGCAACACAAAATCCTGATCAATTCTATTGTCCGGATCGTTTTTCAGTAATTCCAGCAATTCCGCATAACCGATTATATCTTCATGTTCTCCAAAGCTGGCAACGTCCGGTCGCTTTCCTTCCGGCCGCTCTTCGAACAAATACAACCCTTCGGGAAAAAGCGAGTTATAACTGCCCAGTGACGGCTGGTGTTTCAGGTAAACCAATTGCGGATTGGTGTGGTAAATACCGGCGGCATCCGCGAGCTTTGGAATTACGAATGCACTGTAAGGATGAAGGGCTGAAACCTGATCCTGCAACAGATTGAGCATACTGATATCCCGGAATTCTTCCGGTACCGCTTTGGTGAGATCCTTGTCAATGGAACGCAGTGCAAATTGACGACCATCCGCCGTCTCAAGCCGAAGGGATTTTGAAGCCTGCCCACCGCCTTGCTGAAGCGGCGTCAGGCCGCCCTGCATCCGTGCCAAATCCAATACCTGCGCACGAACAGGGACAGCCCAGGCATCGCGGTACTGATTGCCGGTGAACAGGCGTTTAAACCCGCTTGCCGCAAACCGGGATGCCGCAACTGCTGTAACGGAATCAGGCAACGCTGAAAAATCCACTGGCAACTGCGGTGCGGTTGTTTCTGGCCTTGGCTCAATAATCTGCTGCCGGAAATCAACGCGGGTGCCATCCTGATCGGGCGTTATAAATTCAAGCCAGACCTGCCCGTCAGCATAATAGGAAATACGGCTGTACCCGTGGGCTTCCCGGACATAAGTTGCCGTCTTTCCGGCACGCAGATATTCTGTTTTAGCCCCGGAACCGCTTACCACGTAATGAAGATTATGGATATTGTGGTATTGCAAACCGTGTTCGTGTCCGGCCAAAAAAATAACATCTTCATATGTCGCCAGAATTTCTTCCAATCCGCGGATCATCTTCTGATAAAGCGGATGCGGAAGGTCCTGAACGCTTCCACTGAATTTTCGGTAAAGGGGAACGATGGAACCAATTACTGGCATAGGAATCCACGCGGAATGATTGGCCTGCGTCAGGGGAAAAACTTGCTGGGTAAAACTGAAATATCCGCCGTGATTTCCGTTGGAATGCAGCGGGTGGTGCATAATCACCACCAATTGCTTGTTTTTGTTTTGCAGTACCAGATCTTCAAAAGCCTCCAGATAATCAGCCCGGCTTTTGACATCACAACCGCTGCTCATTCCCTTTTCCTCTTCCTGGTCGTGAAGCCACCACTGGGAATCGAGGAAAATCAAAACTATATCTCCATCCAGTTTTACTTTTTCCGGAGTCCCGCAACCATTGTCCGGGCGAAACGTATTTCCCCGGTTTAAATAGGTTTCTACATACTCTTCTTCCCGCTGAATGGCCTTTCGCCCGCCACTGCTCCAGTGGTTCCAGTCGTGGTTGCCGGGCACCATGAAAATGCGGCCGGGAAAATCTTTGGCAATGTCCAGTTGCGCGCGCAAAATCGCTTCGCCCTCCTCCCTATCCGGATCATCTTTTTTTGGCAATCCATCCGGATATACATTGTCACCAAGGTAAAAAACAGCGGCATTGCTGCCGGCTTTAGCGAGATCCGCGGCCATTTCGCGATAAACCGGATCATTTTTTTTATCCGGTAGCTCACCACAATCGCCGATCGCGTACAAGGTCTGGACCGGTTTTTCATCCGGCATTTCGAGCTGTTCCCATCCCTTGTTTTCCGGATTAATGTACGCCTGCTTTACCGTGGTGCAGGAGGCCAGCAATGTTGCACCGATCAGGAATAGCCCATAAGCCTTCCAGCTTTGCTTTTGGGTGCCGTTGCGCTTTGCAAAATGCCTCTTGTAAACGCTCATAGACCAAACTCTGATGGACGAAATAGTTAAACTACGCTCCTCAAAGGTCGCAAAGGCTGTGATAATGACCGACATGCGCTTCCAGGTTGAAAATTATCCACACTGGCCAAGGCTTTTGTGGGAATTGAAAGCCCGAGCAAAGAGACGGATTAGGTTTGGCTCCGAAAGAAATGAAGAACAGGACGAGAATCATGGGTAAGTGCAGGCTTCGGGTGATCTACCCGCGGCCGGTTGTTTTGGTTTGGTTGGGCGGGCGGTTGCGGCGCGGCCGCCCGTTTGAAAATTCCGGGAGCGGTTTCCGTTTCCCGTCCAGGATAGCGGTTAGCCGGCGCGCGGGGATCGCGCGCCCACAAGGGCCGGGGTTCATCGCGCCCCTCCCCAGGGCCGGGGTTCAAAGCAAGTCGAAAACAGGCTACAGCTTGCTCTCAGCTCAATCCTGCTCTAAATTAGTAGCTCCTCAGGCATTCCTCTTAATTGCCTGATACAATTCACTTCAGTTCAATCTTCTGGGGAAGCGATTGTGTGCCATTCGCCCCCTGCGAATGGACCAGATAGAGGCCTGCGGGTTGCAGCTCCACCAACAGTTAGTAAAAGGTTAATCAAACCCACAATCAAAACCGAATCTTTAATCCCGAACACAACGGCAACTCAACCCGCTGTTTTTATACAACTCCGTATTTTGAACGAACGAGTCATTTGCGCTCATGTACCACATCATCCCGTATTCATCTCCCTCTGAACCGGCAGCCTCGGTAGATGTCCAGAAACCTGCGTACTCTCCTAAGTTGGCGCTCGTAAAACCGAACGTACCATAATAGGCGCGAAGGCTGCCAGGCAATGCGGAAAAACCCGAACTATTGGTAGCACCAGCAACAACCCAGTTGGTCGTTGCCTTGAGTGCACTTGCATCGGCACTTACTTCGTTCACAAGCATCTGCCACTCCACCTGCGAAGCTGTATGCCATCCCGGGGGGCATAATTTGCCGCTGGCCACCGCAAAAAAATTATAGAGTTTTCCGTAAGTATTGTCGTTAGATATATCTTCATTAAAGATGGCGAATGCACCTTCTGTGGTGCCCGCCCAGGTTACGTCATCCAGGTTATTGGGAATGGAAGCACCGTCGTTGTAAACGGAAGTTTTCAGGTTCTCGGCCATCCAGCACTGTCCGGCAATTTCAACTACATCGTAAGTGTTACCGTCTGCATCGGTTACACTGGTTATGCCATCACATCCATTGCTCGTAGCGGCAACAACCGTGATGAAATTATCCTTGTTTACCGTTTCGCTTTTACAATTAGCATCAACACTTCTCAAGGTCAAGGAAACATCATAAGTTCCCGGCGAAGTGTAAATAACATTAGCGACCTCTTCTGAAGGTTCTGAATTCAAAGTTCCACCCTCAAAATCCCAATCCGATGCTAACCCTATATTGCTTAATTCTTGTGAACTCCTAAAAGTTACAACCTCACCGACAGCTACAGTAGTTGATGAAGCTGTGAAATCAGGTTCAAGGTCGCAATCTGTGCAACCGGTTGCGATGGCCAAAGAAGCTCCAAGCGTCATCAAAGTGCCGGCTCTTCTCCATCGTTTTATTTCTAATACAACTATGGCCAGGAGATTTGTTTGTTTCATTTTATAAAGTTTTATTTCCATGCAAGTCGGACCAGTCTCGACCTCTACCTGCATTAGAAAAAAGTGGTTTAGCCTTGCCGAACTAGCTGAAGTGCTTATACAGCAAGTAAGATTGCTAAATGTCGTCTTAAATATAACCAAAAGGAAATTACTCATGGTGCAGGGTTTTATGTCTAACAATAAGCAAGAATAC
>JANNSM010000068.1:0-1873 GCA_031402635.1 Bacteroidota bacterium
AACGGTGACAATAGACCCGGCACCGGATCTCGGTTTGGCGGAGGATACAACGTTCTGTTTTGGTGCGTCAGGTGTCCTGGATGCGGGAGCCGGAGCGTCGAGTTATAGCTGGAGTACCGGAGCCACCACACAAACAATTACGGTCAGTGTGGCAGGCACCTATTCGGTAACCGTGTCCGCTGTGGGCGGTTGCCTGGTAACAGGAGAAACTGAAGTGATCATTGCCGATGAAATTTTAATCAGGGGCGAAAAGGTGGCTGTGCTTTGCCACGGTGAAAACACGGGATCTTTCACCCTGGATTTGAGCGGAGGCACACCGCCGTACTCCATTCTTTGGAGCACCGGAGCCACCACACCGGGCCTCAGCGGAATTCCTGCGGGTGACTACAGCGTCACCGTCACGGATGCTTTCGGCTGTACGGCCACGTCATCGAAAACGATCAGTGAGCCCAGGACCCTGGAAGTTACCCTTGACGCCACCGATGCTTCATTCGGAGGAACGGACGGCGAAATAGAAGCTGATCCCAAAGGCGGCAACGATCCATATACCTACTTATGGAGCGACGGCCAAACCGGAAACCCGGCCACGGGACTTTCGCCCGGCAGCTACTCGGTAACGGTGACCGACTCCGTGGGATGTGAAGTCACGGCTTCCATCACGGTAGGAGAAGCCTCCGGCCTGGAATTGATTGCCGGTTTAATAGCGTTGGATATCTTCCCCAATCCCTCCGGCGGTGCTTTCCAGGTTGGATTGCAACTGAGCAACCCGCGGGATGTTCTGGTGGAAATATTGAATCCCTTCGGGCAACTGGTGCTGAATGTTGGCCGCGAACATACCATAAGTCACAATTGGGATTTGAATCTTCCTAATGCGGCGGCAGGGATTTATCTCGTCCGGGTTTCCATAGACGGCCAGAGTATCAGCAGACCGCTGGTGATTGTCCGTTAAGACAGGATCGTAAGTGATGTTCTGGTTGAGATCACCTTCACCAGAACATCACTTACGAATCTGCTCATTCGAATCTGCTCATTCGAATCTACTCATTCGAATCATTACATTCGAATCATTACATTCTTTGGGGTACGGCAATTCCCAGAATTCCCAGCGCCTTGCGCAGCGTTGTTCCGGTCAGCTCACTGATCGCCAGCCTCAGCGCCCGGTCTTCCGGTTGGTCTGCATGGAGAACAGACAACCGGTCGTAGAACTGGTTGTACGTTTTGGCCACTTCGTAGGCGTAGTTGGCAACCTCTGCGGGGCTGTAGTTTGCCGCAGCTTCCAGCACCGTTGCCGGGTAGCGGGCCAACAGGGCCAGAACGGCTACTTCCATGTCGTCCAAAGGTCTGGAAACCGGTAGAAAGGATGGCGGTGCGAGCGCTGCGCTTATTGGCTTTTCTGATGATGCGCCGGGTTCGGGGGTCTTTCGCCCGGAACCTTCCGCTTTGCGCACCATGGACCGGATGCGGGCGTAGGTATACTGGATAAACGGTCCGGTATTGCCCTGCAATTCAATAGACTCTGCCGGGTTAAAGAGGATGCGCTTGCGCGGATCAACTTTCAGGATGAAGTATTTCAGAGCGCCCAGGCCCAGTGTATTAAAAAGTGCCTCGGCTTCCTGCGTCGAAAAATCCTGGATTTTTCCGAGCTCCATGGTTTTTTCGCGGGCTTGTTGAACCATATCGGCAATCAGGTCGTCGGCATCCACCGTGGTGCCTTCGCGCGATTTCATTTTACCGCCGGGCAGGTCCACCATGCCGTACGAAAGGTGGAAGATCCCTTTGGCATAACGCCTCCCGAGCCGCTGCAACAGCGCTTCAAGCACTTTGAAATGGTAATCCTGCTCGCTGCCCACCACATAAACCGAACGGTCCATGC
>JANNSM010000069.1:0-2849 GCA_031402635.1 Bacteroidota bacterium
GTGGATAAGAAGATTGGTATTAAATATACTATTCTATTCTTTTTACTGATTTTAGGGCTATGTCCAAGCCAAGCTTCAAGCCCTACCATCAGCATCAAATGTCCTTGCTCCTCCAAGGAAGGGGGCAGCAAGGACATTTGATGCTGATGGTAGGGCTTGAAGCTTGGCTTGGACATAGCCCTAAAATCAGTAAAAAGAATAGAATAGTATATTTAATACCAATCTTCTTATCCACAAAATGAAAAAAAGGGGCTGCCCTTTTGAGACAGCCCCTTTGTTTTTTTAGATACGGCAAGCCTGTTTTGATTTGCCAAGGCTGACTAATTTTTAAGATCGTATTTCGGCATCGCGGATCGGGTCGTTAATCGCTAAATTTGCGCCATGCCAAAAATCAGCGATAAAGGGCAGGCCATGCCCTCCTCCCCGATTCGCAAATTGGTGCCGTATGCCAACGCCGCAAAAGCCCGGGGTATCAAGGTTTATCCCCTCAACATCGGGCAACCGGACCTGCCAACTCCACCCGCGTTCTGGAAGCGTTTACGCGAGTTGGATATGCAGGTGCTGGCCTATGCGCCATCCGACGGGCTGAGTTCTTATAAACAGAAGTGGGTAGAGTATTACGGTCGGCTCGGTGCCGGTATTCAACCGGCCGATGTGATGATTACCTCCGGTGCATCAGAAGCGCTGTCCATCGGCATGATGACCTGCCTTGATCAGGGCGATGAGATCATCATTCCCGAACCCCTCTACGCCAACTATATCGGTTTTGCCATGGCAAGTGGGGTGGTCATTTCTCCGGTTACCACAACCATTAATAACGGTTTTGCCCTTCCCCCGATGGAATCGCTGGTCAGCATAATTGGACCGCGTACCAAAGCCATCCTGATTTGCAATCCCAACAATCCGACCGGATACCTTTACACTCGCAAGGAACTGGAAACCCTGAGACAACTCGTTCTGCGCTATGACCTGTTCCTGTTTTCCGATGAGGTCTATCGCGAATTTGTTTACGATGGCCAGGAGCACATTTCGGTGCTGACGCTCGAAGGGCTTGAAAAACACGCCCTGGTTTTTGATTCCGTGTCCAAACGCTTCAGCGCATGCGGAGCCCGCATCGGCGCGCTGATCAGCCGCAATCGCGAAGTCATGGAAACCGCCATGAAATTTGCCCAGGCCCGCCTTAGCCCCCCGTCACTCGGGCAGATAGCCGGGGAGCCGCTCTTTGATCTCGGCCCTTCGTACTACCAGGAAATTATTGCCGAATATGACAGCCGCAGGCGCTATCTGGTCGGCAGATTGCAAGCCATGGAGGGGGTTCGTTGCCCGATGCCCGGTGGCGCATTTTACGCCATTGTGGAATTGCCGGTAGATGATACCGACCGCTTCTGCCAATGGCTGCTGGAATCATTCAACCTGAACGGTCAAAGCGTGATGCTGGCTCCGGGCTCCGGTTTTTATTCATCTGAAGACCTCGGCCATAATCAGGCCCGGGTTGCGTACGTCTTGAAACAAAGTGATCTGGAATCTGCCATGGATTGCCTCGAAGCCGCCCTGGTCGCTTATCCGGGTCGGATTATGCCTTCCCTTCGGCATAGTCCTGCAGGTGGCTGAAGGCTTCGCACAGATGACCATCTTTTGCAATGCAGGCGCGGTCCAACATCTCGGATGAATCGGGGTGAAGGAGCTCAGGCCAGACATACTCGCTGAACTGCGCCCCGAAAGCCTCGGAAGCATCGCGGGACAACTCGTTGGGCAGGTTGTCAATGGACATGGTTGTCAGGATCTGGCCCCCGAAAACAGCGGCTGACATGGCCCCGGTTTCCAGATCTGTGCCGTAAAGGGGCTCGGCAATGGTTGTGGCTTTGATAGTCGAAGGCACGGAACCATGAATATCACAGGTGATATCCGCAATCACGCGGATCCGAAAACCCGGCGACCGCATTTGGGAAAGCTCAAAGAATCTCGGAGCCGCGGGGTCCCAGTAAATCGCATTGATGAACATATCCGTTGCTTTCAGATAGGGTTCAAATGTGCTTTCGTAATCTCCGGGATGAGCAAAGAAATCCTTCCAGTCAAAACTTTGATCACTCTTTTTCCGGTAGAAATCGGGACAGTCAAGATTGGTGTAAACAGCTTCTGAAGGCTTGTTGAGCGAAAGGAATTCGCCGGGACTCAGTTTCCTGATGGATGCTTTTGAAAGCACCTCTTCTACCCCCTGCGCTACGCGCCCTCCACCGGCGAGCAATATTTTGAATGCGGGCAGTTTTAACCCTTCATAACTTTTCATCAGAGCCATATAGTCGTGAGCTTCAAAGGCCCGCGGCAGATGAAAGGCATCACTGCGCTTTCCCCAGGTCCAGAGCGCATTGTGTGCACCGACAATGCCGGCCCAGCGCCCGAAGGCAATCACCCGGCGACCTTGCTTGTCGGTCATGGTTTCCCAATCAATCAGCCGGATTTTTTTGGCAATTACCGCCTTGAGCAACTCGCGGTTATGAGGCTGCTTTTTTATGGTGTGCGAAAAAAACATGTAGGTTTTCCCCTCCATCAAATCGCGTATAGGCACTTCCTTAATGCCGAGCAAAACATCGCAGTCATCAAGATTTTCCTGCAAGGGAATGCCGGAGCGATTGTACTCCTCATCGCTGTAGCAACGGAAATCAGCAGGTTGTATGGCAAAGGACACTTCAGGATGTCCGGCCATCAGCCCCGCTATCTGGTACGGGGTCAATACCACCCGGCTGTCGCGGGGAACCTTGCCTTCTTTGAGCTTTCCAATCTTGATCATGGCGGCATAATTGCCTTCTTACCGCTCAGCATACAACATAAGTTGTTACCGGTGTTGTCGC
>JANNSM010000070.1:0-2601 GCA_031402635.1 Bacteroidota bacterium
CGCGCCGCGCGCGCCGCGCGACCCCGCCGCCCGCTGCAATGATCGTGAATTCAGGCTAATTCCGGTGAACAAGGTCTTTTCGCCGGGCAAAGTACCTTTGGCGGACTTTTGCGGTACGAGACTCACGCTATGGCCTTTGATTCCGATATTATCATTCTTGGTGCAGGCCCCGGCGGCGCTACGGCTTCGCTTGCCCTGGCCGGACTGGGACTGCAGGCTATTCTGCTGGATAAGGCAGTTTTTCCCCGTGATAAAATTTGCGGGGATGCGCTGAGCGGAAAGGTGGTGGATACCCTGATGAAACTGGATCCTTCTATCGTGGAGCGGTTGGCGGCTGATGAGTGTCATCTGCCCTGCTGGGGTGTTCAGTTTATCGCACCTTCCGGCGATGTGCTGGAAGTGCCATTTCGTTTGGATTACCGCGAGCGAAGGGACCAGGAGCGCGCACCCGGATTTATTTCAAAGCGCCAGGATTTCGATGCATTTCTTCTGGGCGAAGCGCTAAAGCGGGGCAATGCAGATTTTAGACCCAATACCCGCGTTCAAACTGTGGAGCGCATTCAAGGCGGTTTCCGTCTTGCCGTGGCCGGCGGCCAGGACCTGACCTGCCGTTAGCTGATTGCTGCGGATGGGGCCCACTCGGTGGCCGTGAAGAATCTGACTTCGCGGGTACTGGAGCCCGCTCATCACAGCGCTGCGGTGCGCGGCTACTACACGGGTGTGACCGGTTTGCACCCCGACCATTTTATTGAACTGCACTATCTGCGCGATCTGCTGCCGGGCTATTTCTGGATTTTTCCGCTTCCCGGGGGAAGAGCCAACGTTGGGCTTGGCTTGCGCAGTGACGTAATCTCGAAGCGCCGGTTGGACCTCCGGCAACTCCTGGATCACACCATTAAGAACCATCCGGCCTTGCGCGACCGATTCCGCGACGCCCATGTGGAAGGGCCGGTCCGCGGTTTCGGACTACCTCTCGGATCGCGTAAGCGCAGCCTCTCCGGCGATGGCTACTTCCTGGTTGGCGATGCCGCTTCGCTCATAGACCCGTTTACCGGTGAAGGAATTGGCAACGCGATGATTTCCGGGAAATGGGCGGCCTCCCGGGCGGCCGAGTGTCTGTTGGCCAACCGAACGGATGCCGCATTTACGGCAGAATACGACCGGAAAGTTTACCGTCAGCTCGGCGATGAACTGATGTTGAGCTATCAACTCCAGCGGTTGGCTTCCTACCCGCGGCTGTTTAACTTTGTTGTCCGCAAAGCGAGCCGGAATCCCGTCATGCGTGAAACCATTTCCTGCATGTTTGAAGACCTTGACATGCGGGAGAGGCTGCGAAAACCGGGGTTCTATTTCCGCCTGCTCTTTGCCGGCTGATCCCCGGATTGATCTTGTTTTTTCGGTTCATCCATTCCTTTTTAACCCGGCGCCCGTCAATACCCGTTTATCACCGATGAGAAAATCCACATTGCTTTTTTCCACCCTGACCGTTGCGATGGTATTCGCCCTGAATTCCTGTGCTGCGGGATCCGGCGATGGCGGCACTGGTAAAACCGAAGAAGTTGCCACCGATACCCTCAAAACGGAAGACGAGGCGGAAGAAGAAAGCGCTAACGTCGTCGTGAATCAGGCAGGAGGGTATGGAATGGTCATTAGTGCAGAAAAGGCCATGTCCTGTGAAGCGCTGATTGCGGCCATGAAGGGATCATCCGAAAAAGGGACTGCGGAAACACCCGCTAAAATTCAGGGAACCGTTACCGCAGCATGCCAGATGTCCGGTTGCTGGATGAAAATGGACTGCGGTGCGGGCAATCCGATGCGGGTCACTTTCAAAGATTATGGATTTTTTGTTCCGAAAGACCTTGCCGGCAAGCAGGTTGTGGTGCAGGGTGTGGCCATGAAAAAGGAAGTTTCTGTAGAAACTCTTCGCCATTTTGCCAAGGATGAAGGCAAATCCGAGGCAGAAATTGCCTCAATCACTGAACCGGCCTGGGAGTATGAATTTGTGGCTGACGGTGTCCTCCCGGTCAAATAACCGGAACTGGTAAACCGCAGTAAAGTTTTTCCTTCTAAGGTTTATACCCTGCCTGGTCCTTTTCAGTACGTGCACCAAAGATCCGGGAGGACCTCCGCTTCAGGCCCTGAACATTCCCGCTTTTCAATTACCCGTAAAAAAGGGAATTCGTTTATCTTTGCCACGCCTTTGCCGAAAACGGCCTTCAATCGTCAAAGGCAGCGTTCTTTTTTTGACATGAAGCGATAGCTCAGCCGGTAGAGCAGCACACTTTTAATGTGCGGGCCCTGGGTTCGAATCCCAGTCGCTTCACTGATGCCCAGATGGCGGAACTGGTAGACGCGCTAGATTCAGGTTCTAGTGACTTCACGGTCGTGCAGGTTCGATTCCTGTTCTGGGCACAAACGTTTTGTTAGATGATGGACGAGGAACGATGGAAGGACCAGATCAAAAGATCAAGCAAAAGATCAAGCGAAGGAAACAGACGCAAGATTCGGGCATAGGACTCCTTTCAAAGATCCCAAAGAATTTTTTCAGCGGCCGGCCAATATGCCGGCCGTGTTTTGACCACATGGCGGAATTGGTAGACG
>JANNSM010000071.1:0-5177 GCA_031402635.1 Bacteroidota bacterium
AAACTACTCGCCTAAGCTCGGCCCCGATTTTCATTGACGATACTCCAGCCTTAAGCATTTTGGAATTGCGCGCCAAGTGCAGACGCCTTAAGGCTGAGCATAACGTTCAATTGATTATTGTTGATTATCTACAGTTGATGAAAGGTGAGATGGGCGGCAACCGTGAACAGGAGATCGCTTCTATTTCACGTGCACTGAAAGGTATAGCCAAGGAACTGGATGTGGCCGTGATTGCGCTTTCCCAATTGAGCAGGGGTGTTGAAACCCGGGGTGGTGATAAGCGTCCTCAACTTTCGGATTTGAGGGAATCAGGATCTATCGAGCAAGATGCCGACGTTATCATGATGCTATATAGAGAAGATTATTATGATCGAGACACTCCGGAAATTAAGGGATTCGCTGAAGTTATTATTGGTAAACAAAGAAATGGTCCCACAGGCACGGTAAAACTCAAATGGCCTCCACAGTTTGGATTATTTGAAAACCACATTGAAAACAACGATGCGCCTCCTATTACTCAGCATACCTATCAGAGGCCTCATTCAGGACTCAGTACACACTCAAGCCCGGGTATCGCGGGGCGTGCGGCCCGGAATGATGTCGCCCAGGTCTGCCACGCGTTGCCCGTTATGACTGGCTGCCAGGCCGTATAAAGCGCGCCGTATCCGGTCAGTACCGCCATCGGGTACATCACGCCCTGCCTGATCACGGGTTCCGGGAACACCAACCAGAGCCAATTGGGCTTCAATTCCCTCAAGATCTCCCTGGGGAAATGCTGTTTCGTGGCCCCAGGTACCGGGAAAAGTCCGGGAATCACCGGTAACTCGCTCGGGATCTACTGACCGCAGGATGTGATTAAACATGTGGCCGAAGTTACCTCAGCGCGGAGCCGCAGAATCCACAGCCATGCGGTCACTGTATGCTGTAAGGGGCAGCCCAAAGGACAGCAGGCAGAGAGGCCGGTAATGGAGAGCGTCCTTATGATTCGCCTTCAATCTGCCTGCGCTAATCGTTTAGAGCTCCTTTTTCCTGAACCTATCCGGCAGCGCCTGTATTGTCCGTTTCCAAACTGCCTGCGCCAGCCACCACCGGCTGGTCCTTCTACAGACCGCCAATGACCCTTCGACCTTGTATCCCTTAGTTTTGCTGCAACAACCCGGCTATGAACGAGTTTTTAGATCGTGTTTTTTTAGAGAATACAATTGAGCAATGGCTGGTTCTGATTTCGGTGGTAACGCTTGTTGCACTGCTCAATCCACTGGTGGGGCGGCTGCTCGGCATGCTGATCTACCAGAGTTTCCGAAGGCGGGCTCCCGCAAAGGGCACACGCTTTACGCAACTTATCCTCAGGCCGCTGGAAATGCTCATCATCCTTGTTGCAATAAGCGCTGTCCTGGCGTTTATGAACTACCCGCGGCAACTGGATTTTGAGATGTTCGGCATTCACATGCGCCGGTTGCTTCAGGTAATGATGGAATTGACCCTTAGCGCCAACATTGCCTGGTTGTTTCTTCGGCTTGCAGACTTCATTGGAGAATTACTGGGTAGCCGTGCCGCAAAGACCGATTCAACCCAGGATGATCAGTATGTGCTTTTCATGAGGGATGTCCTGAAAGTGCTGATTTACCTGTTGGTGTTGTTTGTCGTTTTGGGTAGTGTTTTTGATTTAAACATTAACTCGCTGTTGGCAGGCGCAGGCATAGCCGGCCTGGCTGTAGCCCTTGCTGCACAGGATAGCCTGGCCAATCTTTTCGGCTCGCTGACCATATTCTCTGAAAAGCCGTTCATCATGGGGGACCTTGTGGAAACCAACGGCATTCAGGGAACGGTTGAAAAAGTCGGGTTCCGTTCAACCCGCATTCGCACATTAGACATGACTTATGTTACCCTTCCGAACCGCAAGATCATGGAAAGTGCGATGAATAATTTAAGTGAACGAACGTTCAGAAGAGTGCATTACACCGTCGGACTCCCCTATTCTACGGAGCTTCCCGTACTCCGAAATATTGTTCGTGACATACAGGTTCTGCTTGACCGGCACGAAAAAACCAGCGAGGATGGCATCGCTTCTTTCTATGCGTTCGGCGCCAGTTCGCTGGACATTCAGGTAATCTATTTTATCAAAGAAATTGAATATAATGCCTACCTTAGAATAAGAGAAGAAATCTCCTTGCAAATCATGCAGATTGTTCTGCAAAACGGAGGTCAGTTTGCTTATCCAACTACTACAATTCACCTGCCCAAGCAAGAAGCGCAACAAATCATTCCCGGCGCCAATCCGGGAGTCTGATTGCGCTAAAGAATTTTATTTTGGAACGTATGTTCCAAAATTTGCCGTACTGTAAGATTTTATTCGGCCGTCAGGCAGGTGCTCCGGCTTCGGCAGATTCTGTTTTGGGAGCCATCAGGTCAACACTTCGCTCCACAAATTCGGTAAGCCGGCTCCCTTTTAACATACCCTGTGCCAGCAGCGCCAGGTCGAAAAGCTGACGGGCCATCCGGGTGCGGTTTTCCCCCCTTGCCCGCAGCAGTTTACCGGCTACAATGTGGTTTGAGTTGATCACCACGTTGAAATGCTCGGGCTGCTCAGCCAGAAAACTCATGCCGTTAAAAGCGGCCATATCGCGCATCCGGCGCATCATTTCCGGCTTGATCACGGTTACCGCGCTGTCATCCGGTCCCATCGGCTGCACCTGAACAAAAACTTTAGCATCACCGATCACTTCCGTGAACAGCTCGCGAAGTTTTTCCTGCTCTTTGCTGTCCAATACGGATTCGCGCTTTTCATCCTTATCAATCAGATTATCCGCCGTATCGGCATCTACCCGCACAAAACTCATTTTCTCCAGTTTGCTTTCCAGAAAACCGAGAAAGTGATTGTCAATCACATTGTCCACGTCCAGCACATCATAACCTTTGCGCTGTGCCGAACGGATGTAGGGATCTTGTCCTTCGCGGTCATTGGCGTAAATCGCCACCACCTTGTCATTCTTGTCGGTTTGTTCCGGTGCGAGTTTGTCGCGGTATTCGTCAAGGGTAAAGGATTGACCCTCCAGGTTTCGCAGCAGGCAGAACTTGCGGGCGCGCTCGTCAAACTTGTCATCGGTCATCATGCCATACTTGACAATGACCGAAAAATTCTCCCATTTGGCCTCAAAATCAGCCCGATCTTTTTTGAACAGATCGTCTAACCGGTCTGCGACTTTGCGCGTGATATAACCGGCAATCTTCTTGACGTTGGCATCGCTTTGCAAATAACTCCGGGAAACATTCAGCGGGATATCCGGCGAGTCAATAACGCCGTGAAGCAAAGTGAGCCATTCCGGAACGAGATCACCGACTTCATCGGTAACGAATACCTGGTTGCTGTAGAGCTGAATTTTATTTTTCTGCACTTCCAGCCCTTTTTTGATACGGGGGAAGTAAAGCACCCCGGTCAGGTTGAACGGGTAGTCCACATTCAGGTGAATCCAGAAAAGCGGCGCTTCGGCAAAAGGATAGAGTTCGCGGTAAAAGTCCAGGTAGTCCTGGTCACTCAGATCGGCCGGCGCTTTGGTCCAGGCCGGGCTCGTGTTGTTGATGATGTCCGGCACCTCTGTCTCAACGGCATCATCCCCTTCGCCAGTTTCTTCTTTCCGGGTGCCAAACTGAATGGACACCGGCATGAACTTGGCGTATTTGTTCAGCAATTCCCGAATCCGCGATTCCTGTAAAAATTCCTTGTTCTCCTCATCGGTGATGTGAAGAATGATGTCGGTGCCCCGCTCCGTACGATCGGATTCTTCAAGGGTAAACTCCGGGCTGCCGTCACAGGTCCAGCGCACCGCCGGCTCATTTTTATAGCTGCGGGTGATGATTTCAACCTGGCTGGCCACCATGAACGAAGAATAAAAACCCAATCCGAAATGGCCGATAATAGCCGTAGGATCCTGTCCTTTAAATTTCTCCAAAAACTCCGTTGCGCTCGAAAAGGCCACCTGGTTGATATAACGTCGCACTTCATCGGCAGTCATCCCGATGCCCTGGTCACGGACGGTCAGGGTCTTAGCTTCTGCATCCAGGTGAATGCTGATGGTGGTTTCACCGATTTCGCCATGCACATCTCCGATCGCCGCCAGCTTGCGGAGCTTTTGGGTAGCGTCCACCGCATTGGAAACCAATTCCCTCAGAAAAATTTCATGATCTGAATACAGGAATTTCTTGATAATGGGGAAGATGTTCTCCGTCTGCACGGAAATCGTGCCTTTCTCAACAGTAGCCATGCGATAAAAATTTAGTTTTCTCTCCGCGCTTGGGCAAATGGTATGCCATGGCCGGAATAGCTGCCAAAATGGCAACATTTAGCCGGTTCCAAAGCCCGGCTCAGCGAACGGTGGTGTTGGTCTCTTCGGCTTTTCTGACCAGGTCGTCGCCCTTTTTTCTCGCCACGTCAACAATGCCGTCAGCCCGTTTATCCGCTTCGGCAATCGTTTGTTTTTCTTTCTTGTCAGCCTCTTGTTTGGCTTTGTCGGCCACCAACTTGGCCCCGGCTTTGGCAAGCGGATTTTTCACCTTGGCCAATTCCGCGTCCGCTGCCTGGTAGGCGGCTGTCTTGATTTTGGCTGATTCGGTGCGCACATCGGCTTTGATTTTATCCGCCTGCTTCTGCGCTTCAGCGATCAGCCGGTCGCGCTCCTGTTTTGCTTTGGCGATTGCCTCTTCTTTGGTCTTGTCAATCTGCACGTTGAGCTGCTCTTTAGCCTCCTCCACAACTGTTTCTTCGATATTGCCCTTTCCCCCGGCAAATACCGGCCGGATAACCGGTTTGTCAATCGTTCCGGTAAAGGCAATCGTTGCATCCAGGTTTTCGGGGATGGTGAACCCGGCCAGCGCTTTTTGGTCCAGGCCGAGCAAGCCCCCAACTGTCTGACCTGCACCGACCCCGAACATCGCGGTAGGAATTTTGCTGGTCATAGTGTAGTCTATTTTCTGGTCGGCCATGGCCATCCGGCCGCCAACCTTTGCCTGCATCCGGTCAATTTTGACGTCAAAAGGTTCGGTAACCATGGCGCCGTCTTCGATTTTATAGGTCAGGTTGATGTTTTGCAGGGTAGCGCTTGACAATTCCTTTATTTTCAGCGTTTGCGCAAGCTGCGTGAGCGGTTCGAAACCGGTGATACTGACCTGGCTGGTACTTA
>JANNSM010000072.1:0-1526 GCA_031402635.1 Bacteroidota bacterium
CCAAAGAGCTGAAGGCCCGGATAAATATCCGATAGGTTGGCGTGCATATTTAGTACAGATCGGTACCAGGCAGGGCTGTACAATGGAATGCCCCTGGGCCACCGGAACACCGCCGAAGCTTGCACGCGCCTGGCAGAATCAAGAGAAGAATCAAGCGAAGGATCAAGCGACTGATTAAGCGACCGATCAAAGGAATGCCCAAACAAACGCTGTAGATCATCCTGGAGGGCGGTAACCAATTCAAGATCGCTGCGCTGTTGCCAAAAACCATCGTCATCCCGCAGAATGCCGGTAAAACTCAGCAGCGAGGAATCGGATGTTCTGCCGGGAAAAATGGCCGAGTTAAACAACACGCCGAGGTAATGAAATCCTTCCTGCGCCGGAATCAGGCATCCAAAACCTGGGCGGTATCCAGGCAGTTCCCGTTGGTTGATTTGTACGGTACAAGAAATCATGTTCAGGTACCGCACGCCGTTGAGTTCGCCACTTAAAGCCCCGGCGGCCGGCACGGCGGCTTGCAGCCAGCGGGCTGTTTCAAAAGCCGGCAGACAGCAGATCACGGGGCTAAGTGGTGATGGTTGTGATTGTGTTGTGGCGTCTTCGCCAAAATGAAGATGCCCTGACAAATGCCTTTGCAGCGCATCAATCAGTTCCTGCATTCCCCCCCGGAAACCATGGGTTCCACTTGCCTGAACAGCGCGATCGGTTGAATCTGACTGCTTTTTTTTTCTCGCTTTTCGAAGATGCCAAATAGCCCCGGGCAACCACGCACCGCGTTGCAGTTGCCGGTGCAGATCCGGCAACACTCCGGCAAAACTCAACTCCTCCGGTCGGGCTCCGTAAATCCCGGAAAGCCCTGGCGCAACGATCTGACGAAGCACCGCCGCTCCCAGGTGAGTCTCGGCAAACTCCGCAACGGTTTCAAAAGAAGCACCGCGAGATGCCGAAAGCCTGGTCAGCAAATGCATGACTTCACCCGCGCTTAGCGGAAAACGGCGCATTTCCCCCTTGCGCAATAAAAAGCGGGATCGGGCTGTGGGCAGCGGAGCAATCACTTCCAACCCCAACCGGTCTGCAAGAAATTGCATGTCCCGGCTCCAGAGAAATCCGTTGGCCGCCTGCTCAGCCAACCCTCCGGCGAGCGGTTGTGTGCCCAGCAAGCCTCCGGCGCGCCAGGATTTCTCATAAATGGTAAACGCCCTTCCGCTTTCCTTTAACCAAAAACCCGCAAGCAGCCCGGCAATTCCAGCACCGAAAATCCTGACCGGACGGTCAGCCGGCAGTATCGCTCCGAGCACGGATTGGCCCGCAGGCAATAAACGGTCAGCAGATGTTGAGGGGGAAAGAATATCGGTTTGCAACAGGTCAAAATTAAGCCCGGCCCGCATATCCCGTCTAAAGTTCAGGCTCCCTCCCGCCAATCATCCATATCGCGGCGGTCTTTTTTGGTTGGCCGGCCGGTTCCCCGGTTCCGCTGGGCGACCGGGTTGCTTTTCAAAGGAAGAAGTTTGTCGAGCTCTTCCTGT
>JANNSM010000073.1:0-5443 GCA_031402635.1 Bacteroidota bacterium
GCCTGCATTTGGGCTGGCTGTTGGTCAGCACCCTGTTTTCAGTTGACTATATCGTATCCCTGAAATGGATGGCCGCCAAAATCTGGTACGTCTTTGCCTTCTTCGGGATAACGGTGATTATGGTTCGAAAAGCCCGCGATTTCAGGGTGCTTTTCTGGTGCCTTTTTCTGCCCGCGCTGTTCACGGTCATCTGGACGCTGGTGCGCCACGGCCAGCGCAATTTCAGTTTCGCCGAAGTGAACCTCAGCATGGAGCCGTTCTACCGCAACCATGTGAATTACGCCGTCTTTCTCGCACTGGTGACGCCGTTTGTCTGGCTGGCGGTGAGCTGGTACCCGCGCTGGAGCTGGCCGCGCATGCTGCTGCTGGTCTCGCGCTGGCTGTTTCCGCTGGCGATCTACTTTTCATATACTCGGTCAGCTTGGATCAGCCTGTTGGCGGGCCTCGTGGCTTACTGGCTCATGCGCCGCAACGCGTTGCGGCAAGGGGCACTCGTTGCGCTTTTGGCTTTGCTCGGGGCCTGTGGCTGGCTCCTCCATAACAACCGATACCTGGATTATGCCCCGGACTTCTCCAAAACAATTTACCACGACGATTTTGCCGATCACATGGCCGCCACCGCCACCTTGCAGGACGTTTCCAGCGCGGAGCGGATTTACCGCTGGGTTGCCGGCTGGTATATGTTTCTGGACAAGCCGCTGACCGGTTTCGGACCGGGTAATTTTTACCCGCACTACCAGAATTATACGGTTTCCAGTTTCTACACCTACATCAGCCGCAACGAAGAACAATCAACGGTACATAATTATTACCTGCTCACGCTTCTTGAAACCGGCCTGATAGGCTGTGTTCTTTTTTTTGCGCTGATTTATACCGCGCTATTTCGGGCACAGCGAGCCTATAACCGGCGGCGCGATGCTCCGTCCCGATCGCTGTTGCTGGCCGTAGCTGTTTCTATGGTTACGATTCTGGTCAATCTGTTTTTCTCGGATTTGGTAGAAGCCGACAAAATCGGCACACTCTTTTTTGCGCTGCTTGCGTTGGTGGTGGTCCTTGACCGGGAAGAAGAACCCGAAGGAGCGGCGGAAAAAAACGCCAGGGATCTTCCTCCGAAAACCTAAACCCTATTTGATCCGCATCGCCAGGATGGAGATATCATCCACATACTCCATTTCGCCTTTGAACCGGTAGATCTCGTTCATAATCCCCTTGACCAGACCCTGCATCTCCGTGGCCGGATGGCGCTGAAGATAATGTACCATATGGTCAGACGAATACGAAAGACCTTTGGCATTCTGGACATCGGTAATTCCGTCGGTGTAATTTATGATCACCGCGTTGGGTGGAATCGCAATATTTCCTACGCTGACGCTTGGCAATTCGTCAAACATTCCCAGAATGGTGCAGCCTTCGGTGAGCAGGCGCGCTTCGCCTTCGTGAAACAAAATCGAAGGGTTGTGACCGCAATTCACATAGGTTAACTGGCGCGTCAGGTAATTGTACCTTCCGAGGAACATGGTGATAAACTTTTCACCCCGGGTGATGCCCAGCATATTTTCGTTGAGCTGTCTGACGAATTCATTGAGGTGGAGCCCCGCTGTTTTCATCAGCGCCCGGACATGGGCCTGGAAATTGGCCATCAGCAGGGCAGCGCCGGTTCCTTTTCCACTGATATCGGCAATGCAGAAAACGACCTCATTTGGATTGAGTTCAATGTAGTCGTAGTAGTCGCCACCTACGTTGCGGTGAGGCTGGTAAACCGCCGCCATCTGAATGCGTTCGTTATCCGGCAGGTGAGTCGGAATGAGCATGTTTTGCACCTGGGTGGCCAGTTGCAGTTCCTTTTTCATTCCTTCCTGCTCCAATTGCCGTTTAAACAATTTCTTGTTCTCAATGGCCACAACAGCAATATTCGTGAATGCCTGAATGAAGCGGATTTTCTCATCCATGACCTCATAACTTTCCTTATGGGGATAGCCCATCAACACATAGGCAAGAGCCTGTTCCTTGTGAAGCACTGGCAGGATGACATCAAATTCGCGGAGCGATTCCGGGCGCTCAATACCATCTTCATCAAATCGCACCACATCAATATATCGGGAAAGATCCCGCACAACATCCAACGACCGTGCTGCTTCCGAGATTTTCCGTTCAAACGCCAGGTTCCAGGTCTCGTCGTGCAAAAAGATGGCAATATTCTTGACCCGCAGGTGCACGAGCAGGGTCAGGTCATAAATCTGGAGAAGCTGTTGCTCGGAGCGGTTGTCATTGATGGCCCGCGTAATATCCAGCAGGGCGTCTATTTCCTGTTGCTTGACCCCAACCTGGGTGGTCAGCAATTCAAGTAGGTTTTCCGCTCGGCCCTTGATCTGGGGCATGGTAAAATAATTATCGGGCTAAAGGGTTAAACGCCCGGCAAGATAAAATTAAACGTTCAACCGTGCCTTTCCGTTCAGCGGGTTTCGCTAAAAGGGAATGTCTATTTAACGGAAAAATTAGTGATCAAGCCTGGTTTTGGCGTCCATTGCATCCCGTAAACCATTGCCAATCAGGAAGAAAGAAAGTACCAGCAAGACGATTGCAAAACCGGGAATTAATGCCAACTGCGGATCACCGTAGGCAATATTATCCTTGTTGCGGGCGATCATCTGCCCCCAGCTCGGCTTGGGCGGCTGCGCCCCGATGCCCAAAAAACTCAAGCCGGCTTCGATCAAAATGGCATACGCGAAATTGGCCGCGGTAATGACGATAACCGGACCGCTGATGTTGGGCAGAATATGCCGGAATATGATTCGCGCATGCGAAAACCCTAAACTGCGCGCAGCTTCAACATATTCCAGCTCCCGAACGCTGAGTACCTGACCCCTGACAATCCGGGCAATGTCAACCCACATGGTCAACCCAACGGCCAGAAAAATCGTCCACTCCTTCATCCCGAAGGCAAACGCGATGGGGAAAACGAGCAATAACGTGGGAATGGACCAGAAGACATTGATAAACCAGAGAATAAGGTCATCAATTTTTCCCCGGAAATACCCGGCTACTGAGCCGAGCACCAGACCAATCATGAGGGCTACGGTTACCGCCAGAAACCCTACCGAAATGGAAATCCGGGTGCCGATGATAATTCTGCTCAGGTAATCCCGGCCTTCCTGGTCGGTGCCAAACCAGAACCGTCGGTTGACCAAATGTTTCTTGCCGATAACGGCAATTAGCTCCTCGCGACCCACCTCTACCGGTTTTTCCTCAATGTCGAGGAACCGGTAATTGTCGCCCTGGCGGGTAACATTCGGATCCTGATAGGAACGGGTGTAAACGATGTCCACCAGCCCGAAAGCCTGACGCTCCGTCGGGCGGTCTTTGCCGCGGTAAGCTTCAACAATCAGCGAATCCCCTTCAACGGCATGGCTAAGCACCGGGATGTCGCGAAAATTGCTCTGATCGCCTTTCAACAGTTTTGTGAACCACGAAACATCCTGCGCGGTGCGGTTGGTGCGGACCAACAAAAATTGCATCCGAAAGCCTGGCTTCTCTTTTTCAATTTCCAGCACCTGGCGGTTGGCATATTGGGTGCCGTCAGGGGCAATCAGGTAGCCAAAGATGGCCACCAGCAAAGCCAGCAAAATAGTGACCAGCCCGAACATGGCCGTATTGTTGGCAATGAACCTTGACAAGGATTTTTCCTGTTGATCATTGTTGAATGGGCGGCGAACCCGGTAGCGCGCCCACCAACGCCGGATTAACAAAATGGGCGGAGCGTACACTACGGCGATCACCAGCATAAAAACACCGATGACAATGCCCAGCGCTTTTGCCGACTGAAGGGTGACGCTCAGCAGATCGCCGGCTCCGGTCAACGAACCAAAAATGCCGCCGGTCAGCGCACCGGCAAGCCAAATGCCCAGCGTCCAGCGCAAAACGGCCATCCGGCGATTCCGGCGGCGTTTGTCCGGAGTCATGTTACCGGCTCGGTTGGGATCGGAGTCAATATTTGCCACAGCGGCCCGAAGTTAACAAACATCACCCGGGCCGGGTGCAGTCAGGAACGCGGGCCCCCTGCGTTCTTCTTCGCGTTGCCCTGTGCCAGCCGTCGAGCCCGCCGCAAGACTTGCGGGTCCACGCGGCGGCCCTTCCACCGATATGGCGCAAACGTACTCCAGGGCCCCATCAGCACCACATAGCCGATATGGGCTAATTGAAGCGGTAAGAAATTCCACAGTAAATGCGAACGGTTGAAAAACCGCACTACCGGAACCTGAAAAATGGTGTCGGCCAGAATTTTGACCAGGAACATCAGCAGCCCGATGCGAAACCAGGCATTGTCGTAAACGCCCAGGACCATGAATGCGGGAATGGCCAGGTTAAACAGCCAGACCCCGGCCAGGATCGCGGTGATGCGCCGGTCTTCATAATGCGTTGACTTGCTGGCCCAGCGCAGCCGCTGCTGCCACAGCCCTGAAAGGTTGGGCTCGGTATGGGTGCGGACAATGGCCTTCTTGTCTTTCAGAAAGCCGACCTGTCCCGGAAATCGTTTCCCGATTTTGTGCATCAGCATCAGGTCGTCACCGGAGGGCTGGTCATCAATGCCGCGGTAACCCCCAACCGCTTCAAAAGCCGCTTTTTCGTAGGCCAGGTTGGCGCCGTTGCAGAGGTTGTAAAAACCAAGTCGAATGGACGCCGCTGCGATGCCCACCAGACTCAGAAAATCCAGCTCCTGAAACTTGCCCAGAAAACTGGGGTCCGGGTAAAAGCTGACCGGTCCGGCAATCAGTTTCCAGCCTTCGAGTTCATAGGCCCCGGCAATACGCCGCAACCAGGTTTCGCCGGGTCGGGCATCGGCATCGGTGGTCACGATCAACTGCCCGAGGGCACGTTCAACGGCCAGCTCAATGGCCTTTTTCTTGAATGACCGACCCGCCGGATCACCCCGCAGCAGGTCAGCCAGATTCAGCACTTCCACCTTGTTGCCCCCGGCTTTTCGGGCCTCATCGGCGGTGCCATCGCGTGAATGATCATCCACCACCAAAATATTAAACAGATGATCCGGGTAATCCTGTTGCCGCAACGCCTGCACACAACGCCCGATCCTTCCGGCTTCATTCCGGGCTGCCACAATCACCGTAATGCTGGTCTGGGGATGCTGCGCAGGCCGATCGGTTTCCGGCAAGCGCCCCCAACCCCAGCGGTAAGCCAGCATTAGCAGCGCGTACGCCCCGGTCAGCCCGGCTGCCATCAGACCGCCGGCATGCCACGGAGCCTGCGAAAACCAGGCGAGAATTTGCCAGACGTTGGGCAATTGAGGAAAGATTTACGGGGAAGTTGAAGGGTATATCAGCCACTCCCGGGCAATCCCGGGGAATCAGGTTACGACTCCCGAAAGTTCGCTGTTTTTCCGCGAAGGGGGTCTGGGCGGGGTCACTCCGCGTGAATGCCCGCCGGGAGC
>JANNSM010000074.1:0-3585 GCA_031402635.1 Bacteroidota bacterium
GTTTCCTTAAGCCGCTGGAAATGGCGGTCATCAACAATGCGTGCATAGCTGTCACATTGGCGGCGCGCTTCTTCAGACTTGCCGAAAAACCGGGTGATCTGATCGTCCATCAGCGACAGAAAATCATCCTGCAGCGATTCCGGCACCAGCACATAGTCTGGCGAAAGGCAGATCTGACCCGCGTTGATGAACTTGCCCCAGGCAATTTTTTTCACTGTTTCCTCCAGGTTGGCACTCTCGAGCACAATAGCCGGAGACTTTCCCCCGAGTTCAAGCGTAACGGACGTCAGGTGTTCGGCTGCAGCGCGCATCACGGCCTTGCCAATCGCAGGGCTGCCGGTGAAGAAAATATGGTGGAAAGGTTGCTTCAGCAATTCCTGGGCAACCGAGGCATCGCCGAGGAAAACGGCCACTTCCCGGGGCTCAAACACCGCGGTGATCAGGTCTGACAGGGCCTGTGAGGTGTTGGGCGTAAGCTCCGATGTTTTGAGAATTGCGGTATTGCCTGCGGCTATAGCGGAAACCAGCGGGATGAGGGTGAGGTTGATGGGGAAATTCCACGGCGAAATGAGGAGACACACGCCGCGCGGCTGGTAGCGAATCTCTGAAGATGTTCCGAGCATCGGCAAAGGCGTATCCACTTTGACCGGCTTCATCCAATCGGAAAGGTGCGAACACGTGTGCCGGATTTCGGCCGTAACCGGAAAAATCTCGGTGAGGTCCACTTCCGTGGGATGCTTGCGGAAATCCGCCATCATGGCATCGCGGAAAATCTGACGGCGTTCAAGCAGCGCATTCTGTAGGCGCCGGAGTTTAGCCACGCGCTCTTTGGCTGAAGTCAGCGCTACTTCCGGCGCATATTCCAGTTGGGAATTGAACACGCTTTGAATGGTCGCGGCTTGCGAAATGCCGTCGGGTATCGGCCGGGAAAGAGGAGCTGAAGTCTGGAGCATAGGATAAAGTTAACCTGCCAAAGACCGGAATTATCCCGGCATGGCTATTTTTTGCTTCGAAGGAGCATTCCGTGTGTTGCGGGCGTCTTCAAGAATCAGGTCGGCTGCTTTTTCCCCGATCATAATTGCCGCAGCGTTGGTATTTCCCCGCACAATTTCCGGCATAATCGAGGCATCGGCAACCCGCAGACCGCTGATCCCCCTGACCCGCAGGCAGGGATCCACCACCGACTCACTGTCCGTTCCCATTTTACAAGTACCGACCGGGTGGTAGAGCGCTTCGCTGTGGTTGCGGATCCACTGTTCCAGTTCACCGTCATTCGCCCAGATGCTTTCGGGCGAAAAAGGAGCTCCCAGGTACGGCTTCATCGGGTCCTGCTGCAGGATTTCCAGAGCGGTCCGGACCCCTTTTTTCATGGTCTCCATGTCTTCTGTCCGCTGGTAGTGTTCTGGGTCAATCGAAGGGTGAGCGAAAGGATCGGCAGACTTCAGCCTGAGCGTGCCGCGGCTCAGCGGAGCCAACAGCGTGGAACAAAGCGAAATCCCGTGGCCGGCGGGCCGATCAAATCCGTGGTTGACAAAAAAGGCCGGGACAAAGTGGTACTGGATATCCGGTGCGGGCAACCCTTCGACCGTGCGGATAAATCCGCCTGACTCGGCAATATTGCTGGTCAGCGGGCCGCCATCAAGGACGAAGAAACGCAGCAGATTGGTGAGGAAATGCGGCGGGCGGTCCACCGTGTCCATCGAATTGCGCATACGGTTGCGGTAAACCAGCGGCGCGAAAAGGTGGTCCTGGAGATTGCTCCCGACTCCGGGCAGATCACTGACTGGCCGAATGCCGACTTCGCGGAGGTGTTCAGCTGGTCCAATTCCGCTGAGCATAAGCAACTGGGGCGAATTGATGGCTCCACCGCACAGAATTACTTCCCGGCGGGAGTGATAATCATGAATCCGATGCCGGGAACCCTCTTGAAGGCTGCACCGCACACCGGTGGCTTTGCCGCTTTCCAGCAGAATTTCTGTGGCCTGAGCGTTGGTCATCACGGTCAGGTTCGGTCGGTGCATAACCGGATGGAGAAATGCCACAGCAGCCGAACACCGTTTTCCGTCCCGAATGTTCACGTGAAAGCGGCCAAAGCCACTTTGGTGCTCGCTGTTGAAGTCGTTGTTTCGCTCGAAACCAAGCGCCCCGGCAGCCTGGATGAAGGCCTCTCCCATTTCGTGAGGAAAACGCGCTCTCGAAACGGTAAGCCCTCCCCCTTCGCCATGAAAAGCATCCGCACCATCCAGGAAATCTTCCGAGCGCCGGAAGTAAGGAAGCACGGATTCAAAGTCCCAGCCTGGATTACCCAATTCTGCCCAGCGGTCAAAATCTGTTCGGTGACCCCGGATATAGATCATGGCGTTAATACTGGAACTGCCCCCGAGCGTTTTGCCCCTGGGCATGAACAGGCTTCTACCGTTCAGTCCGGGCTGTGGTGTACTGGAATAATTCCAGTCAACCTCCGTTTTGAACAACTTGTAAAACGCCCCCGGCACCGGAATTTCCATTTTTGAATCCGGGCCACCGGCTTCAAGCAGAAGTACCCGGATGGCCGGGTCTGTGCTCAGCCGATTGGCCAACACGCAGCCCGCCGAGCCGGCTCCGACGATGATATAATCCACATGTTGTGAGAAATTCTTCATGGCTCCGTGTTAAAAGCTGGCTATCTACAATTTACGCTTTTTGCACCACTCCACGGGTAGATTCCAGGATCGGCTCCTGAATCAATGAACGGCTGGAAAGCCGTTGCTTCATGTGGTTCAGGATTTTTCCGGAATCTTCCCGAATACTCCATAAAAGTCCGTTACTGTAAGCATCGAACCCCAAAAAGTATAAACCCGGCCGATCGTCAAACCACATGGACGAAGGAATGTGCCGGGCGTTGAGCAGGGGTGCTGCATCCTCCACAAATTCCTCGATAGCCGCAGCATAACCGGTAGCCAAAATCACCGCATCGAATGATTCCCGGCGACCGTCTTCAAACAAGACCTGTCCGGGATCAAAACCGCTGATACCGCCGTAAACAGGGATATCACCACGGCGAATCGCCGCAACCGTACCGATATCCATGACCGGAGTTTTGCCGTAGGTGCGCTGCTGCCACGCAGGCGCGTGCGGGGCTTTGCGCAAGCCGTAACGGCTCAAGTCGCCGATGGAAATTCGCTGGAAAAGCAATCCGATGGCGTCGGCGATCGGGGTTGGTAGTTTGGAGAGAAACATGGCGCTTTCCTGGGTGGGGTTGCCGAGGAAATCGCGGGGCACAATATTGACCGGGCTGCGGACGGCCAGTGCGGGGAGGGCGCCTTGTACCAGCAAGTCCAGCGCTATTTCAGCGCCGGTATTGCCGAATCCCACCACCAGGGTACGCTTTCCCTTGTAGGCAGCTCCGGTCCGGTAATCGCGGCTATGGATGATTTCACCGCCAAAACGGTCTTCACCGGGCCAATGCGGCCGGACCGGTTTGCGATTGAACCCTGTCGCCACCACCACACAGGAGGCTTCAAACCGGTCTTCCTGGGTGAGAATTTCCCATCCGTCCGTGCCCGGACGAACGGCACGGACTTGCTGACCAAACAACGGATTGAT
>JANNSM010000075.1:0-6358 GCA_031402635.1 Bacteroidota bacterium
TCAACCGATTCGGTTTGCACCAGCACCGCTTCGTCAAGCGGTACGGTTATTCCCCCGGAAATGGCGGCTTCGGCATCGGCAAGAGCGTCGCGGATTTCGCTGGAAAGCTTCACCTGCCCGTACCGGGCATCAACCGCGTCAAGATAATCGTCCAGCCCGATTCCTTCGCCGGTTCCAATTTGCGTGCCGAGCAGCCAGATCCGGTAAGCGTTCACGCCGGACAGCAATAAAGCCACGGATTCGCCGGAGTACAGCCCTTCTACTTTGTCTGGCTGGGGGATTCCGAGCGTTCTCACGCCCAGCGGAATTCCGATCTTGCCGTCCCGTAAATCCCGCTCCAGGTAACGGTTAAACGCGTTGATGAGTTTGCCGAGTGAACTGCCGATGTCTACGCCATCTGCTGCGGCGAAATCTTGCGAGTACTGGCTTTCCCAATCGGCTTGCACGGATTCGGAGAGTTGGACCAACCGGGAGATCAGCGCTTCGGTAAAGGCTTTCCTTGCCGCAGCACCAGGTGAACTGTCGTACGCTGCGATCAGCTCCCCATCCGAGCCCGAAGCCAGCAAATAGTCCAGCGCCGGGAATCCCTGGGCATCCAGATTATCGGCTTGAGACAGGTCCCAGGAACCGGTGTTCATCAGTAAAGCTATGGTTATGGTATCCGTGGGAAAGGTATTGCTGAACCCGCTCAGGCCTCGATCCAGTGCCGGGCCAAAATCCAGCGGAGCGACCTCCTGCCAGGCTGTCCAGGCGCGGACCATGGTTTCCTGCAAATCAGCAAGCGAAGACGGATCGGGAGAAGAGCTGAAGGTCATCCATGCCGTCTGCAAATCCCGGCAGGTCTGCGCATAACGAGCGTAACCCGGAACGATCAGAGCATCGGCATAAAAGGTTAAAAGCGCACCGCGATCAAAATCGGTGGTCTGCGGTTTATCCGTGCTGCAACCTGCCAGAAATACGGAGCATGTCAAAAGTGCGGTTGTGCAGGAATTTCGAATATTCATAGCCGGGTTATAGGATTTCCGCAACTTCCTCGAGTTGGTAAATACCGGCGATCAGATCGCGAGCGCTCCGGATATCGTCCAGGGAAATCTGGTAGAAATTATCTCCAAGCAGCGTTTCAAACTGGACCAGCTGCTCCAGACTGATCCTGCGTTCCGGGTTGTATTTGAGGTTGAGCCCAAATGCCAGGGCTTCGGAAAGCGTGTGATTGCGCACGACGTCATCGCCGATTGCCGCGATTGCTTCATTCAGATAATGCAGCGCCGTGGCTGCACAAACCTCTTCCCAACGCTGCCGTATGAAGGCAATTTGTTCATCGCGAATTGAATAATCTTGGGCTCCGATAGCTGAACGACCCGTTCTGAAAGCCAGGCTTAGCGGTTGGTTGCAACCGATTACCGGATCGCGGCCATTGCAATAGCGCGCCCAAAAACGCAGCCCGCTTTCTGGATAGGGTGATATAAAATCAGGTGGAAAAGCTGTGTAGCCAAACGCTTCATCCCAATGGTGTTCCATGGCAGTACCCTGGCCTGGAATCACGGTTGAGTTATCGGCATTCATTTCTTCTTCTCCGAGGTAAACCGCTACGGACTGGTAATAGAAAACAGCGCCCATCAGCCCCTTTTCAATCAGTTGAAGCGGCTCTTTTCCGTTTTCATCAAACAGGTAGGTCGAAGTACCGGAAGTTCCCGTCCCGGCCTGCCCGTCAGACGCCGGCAGCCCGGTCGCGCTGGAAATTGCCGCAACGTCCATCCACCCTTCGAAGTACCCCTGGTCCAGCGAAAAACATTTGTCCCGGAGCTGCTTGCCCGAGTTGTTCAGACCGGAATCGCTGAAAGGCGACCCATCATTCGCAAACATAGCCTTCAGTTTGTCTCCATCGAGAACTGCACCACCATGGGATGTTTTCAGATAGGTAGCCATTTCCTCCAGCATATTCAGGCGGATCGTTTGCCCGGAGTAATCCTGCGGGTCAAAGGAGTAGGTTTCCGGCACGTCCAATTCCGGGGCTGCTTCGTCCCCGCATCCCAAACCGACGATGAGCACCGATACGAACAGGCAGGCGCTAATGACTCGCATTTATTTAGACTGAGTTTAATTAAGCTCAAAATTACCGGCACGTTTCGGGGCGACCAATACCGCTGCACTGGCAAATTGATACCCGAAAATGGGTATGGGACAATTCGCTTCCGCTTTGCTTTCGGACGATGTTGCGGCGCTGATGACGTGACTCAGGGTGCAATAACGATCCGGACCGCTGGTAAACCCTGAGCCTTGATCGTGTAGATTCCGGGAGGCAGATCGAGGCAAATTGGCTGCGGGTTCACTCCTGCAGTTCCTCTCCAGCGCTCACGACCGAAATGGTCATAAACCGAACAGCGCACTTGATCGTGTCCGGTCAGCCGTATAGAAAAACATTGCCCGGCCGGGTTGGGAACAACGGCAATAGAGGAACTTTCCGGTTGCCAATCCATCCAGGACGTGGTGCCGGGCAAGCCCCGGAAATAAACCATACCTCCGGCAAAATTGCCCAGGACCAGATCCGGCCTTCCATCCCGGTCAAAATCGGCGAGGGCCGGGACCGACCGCTCGCCATCCGGTTTACCGGCAAATGCGCTGTCTGCGACCACAAATGCCGGGTTTCCGGATTCATAAATATCGCGGAAGAAGAAAACTTTTCCCCCGAGGGACCCAACGAAAAGGTCATGGCCGCCGTGGTCATTTTGCCACAGAAAAGGCGCACTGAAGCCCACATTGAGCAGCCCTCCCTCGCTGACTTGAACTTCGCCCCAGAAGTCTTCCTGCAACGCAAAAAACGGAGCGCTCGCAGAGCCTGTATTCCGGTAATAGTTTAGGTTGCCGTTTCGTTCTCCAAGGACCAGGTCGGGCAAACCATCACCGCTCAGATCGCCAAATGCGGGCATCGCAAAGGATCCGGCATCAATTTCCTGGTAAAAAGTTTCCATCCATATAAATGAGGCGGGCTCACCCGGTAGGGCAATATTCTCAAAATAGTCCAGCTGTCCTTCTTCGTTTCCGGTGATCATATCGGGGTCTGCGTCTCCGTCCAGGTCGGCAAAGGCCGGACAGGCACAGCGGCGTTCAATGGCCAGCTCCGACAAATTAGCAAAATCCGTATCCAGTAAACGAAATCCGGGTGGTAAAGCGCCGTTATTCTCCAACAACGCCAGTTGTGCTTTTCGATCACCGGAAGCATCACTGTATCCGGCATTGCCAACCACCAGATCCTGATCGCCATCGCCGTCAAAATCCAGCACGGCAGGGCAGGACCCTTCGCCAAAATCCAGCATATCCTGTTGAAGAAAACCGGTTTGTTCAAGAGAAAAGGCGGGAACGGATGAAGATGAGGTATCCGTGTAGAGCAACAGGCTGTTGAAGTTGCCGGAGAACCCGCGGTCCTGGGGCGAAATCGCGATATCCGTGCGGCGATCGCCATTGGCATCCAACGCAAAAGCAGCCGGAAACAACGGCGCCAGAACGGGTACATCACTGGCCGGCCAGCCGGGTTCGTGAACCAGCATGTTGGCATCGTCATCGCTGCCGCCGTTGTACAGATAGCCAATGCGGCTCGCCCCGCTGTCCCCGATCAGCATGTCTTTAATCCCGTCACCGCTGATATCGGTCAGGCACAGGGAAGAGCCGGCATGGGCAGGGCGAAGGGAAGCGGAACCAGTTGATCGGGCAATTGCGTTTCCGCTTATCCGGAATCCGGAGGCAGGCGGTGCTACCGGACTTAGGCAGGTATCCAGGCTGATACCGTCATCCGATGCGTTTTCCATAAAGCGGCCCCAGCAATCCGAAACCAGTTCATAGACCAGGCTGTCGCTGTGGCCAAAGCGCTCTATGGATCGGTTGGCGTGAAACTCCACGAAAACTCCGGATGCGTTGGCCACCAGAATATCCAAATCGCCGTCGGCGTCCAGGTCTTCGATCGCGGGGATATCTCCACCGGTCATTCGCAGCTCCTGACCAATGCCATCCCTTTCAGTTGGCAGAGCTTTTCCATTCCGGTAACGAACAAATTTCCAGACTCCATCCTCAACCAGCCGGTTGCGCCAAACCGAGATGCCGGTTCCGGTGTAGGTAAACACATCGGCATCGCTGTCACCGTCATAGTCTAAGGCCAGGCCCAAAACACTGGCCTGCGGAAGGCCATCCAGCCATTGCGGATCGTAGCGAAACTGAAAACCCGTGGCATCGGATTCTCCGGCGAACGGCAACCAACGGTTGCCAGCCTTTTCAAAAACGAGCAGGTCCGGGAGCGTGTCGCCGTTCAGATCCACAGGCGAAAACTGTGCGTTGTTTAGCCCTCCCGCCCAGGGGTTTAAAAATTGCCGGCCATCTTCCGTTTCTGCTGTGGCTTCCAGGCTGAGCTCCAACGCGTACTGCCCATAAATCATCCCTGATGGAAATACCACCGCGCTCAACAAAAGGGAACCTATGGTGAAGGCCTGAAGCGTCATTCGAGTTTCTTACTTCACCAAATAGTGAAACCGCAATATAGTACCCAATGCTACGGGCATGGCCTTGAACGAAATCCATTACCCTGCCGGATAAATTACCGGTAGTGAATTGGCCCACGTTTTGGTTAAGATCGCTGCGGTTGAGCTAAACGATCCGTGGCCGGTCTATGCAAAGACTATGCTTAAGCCTCTTAGTCCACCTTGATCAGCTTGCGCACAACCTGCCCGCCGTCAAAGCGAACAACAACCGTGTATAAGCCGGCAGACTGGTCACCGGCATTGATCACAGCACTGTGTTTTCCGGCAGGGAGCCTTTCCTGTAGCGGAGTTGATACCTTTCGACCCATGGCATCAAAAACCTGGACCGAAACTTCTCCGGCATAAGGCACGCTGAAACTGATTTCCGAGCGGTCCTGGAAGGGGTTCGGATACAAGGTCAGGTTTTGGTCAAAAGTGGTCTCCGGGTCGCCGATGGCCGTCAGGTCGGGAATGGGTTCTTCCGTGTACTGGATGAAGAACAACATCATCTCATCGGTGGTGCGGTCACCCCAAAGGATGGTGCTGCCGGTATTGTTGATGTAACGGGCCGTGTGGCGAAGGCCACCGGTCAACCCCATACTGACCGGGTAGAGCGGATCAAATATCCGCACCGGCGGGTGTTCCCAGTCGTAAAAACCCTGATTAAAGGTGTAATCAAGATTGTAAAATCCTTCAAAAATCTGCTCGCCGGTGGCGCGGTTATAAATATCATAGTCCACGCCGCGGGAATGGGTGTGGCTGGATAAATACCAGAGATGCCACGTTGGGGCTCCAGGTATGGGAAACAGGATATCATCAGTAAACTCGTACTCGGCCCCATCTCCGGGAACGATAAGAGATTGTCCTACCCACCCGGTTCCGGTCAGTGCTTCCAGTATATCAATAGGGAGAATTTGACTGAACATCTCCACGGTAGGCTGGGTATTATCGCGCGGTTTGGTGAAAACATCAACATATACTTCGCAGGCCAGGATCGAATCCGTATTGGCATTATAGATGTGGAAATTCATATCCAGAAATTCTTCCTCGCCCCAGAAATAAGCCGTCCCGGCCGGCAGGGGAATATCGTAAGCATCCTGCCAGGCGGCTACAATTCCAACGTCAGCGTCAGGTGCGCCGCCGGGTTCATATATTTCACGCAAACCAAATCGGTAATTTGAAGCGACGCTTGCACTGGGATAGCGGTAAAGGATAAAGTGGTGGCTGACTTCGTTAAAGAAAACCTCGGTTCTGGTGACTTCAACCGAATCAGAAAAGTAAACCGGGCGCTTGTAAAAGTATTCTACCTCCTCACCAGGTGCCAGGAAGAATGGACCCATCCGGAGTTGAAAACCTTCTCCTGCCGGAGGTGCCGCAGGGGCCGGAACAGCCGGCAAACCTAAACCACCGTAATAATCAGCCAGCACGGAAGGTTCCACGACACGGGCCGTGGCGGAGGCACCGAAAAGAATCCATTGCCGCAGCAGTTCTATTTCTTCAGAATCCAGGTCACTGGAAGTTGGCATTTCGCCGCCTTCTCCAACTCCCAGTGGGTAGCTGTCATCCCAGGAATCACGGGCTACTTTGTGAATCAGGAAGGAATTATCGGGAAGTCCTGGGTCAACGCGTTTGTAACCTTTGGCTGCCGCAGCCGGGTTGGTCGGCGTTTGGTTGACCAAAGCATTATAGATGTCTGAACCGGTACCGGATAGGTTCAACCCTGCTGCCGGAGAAGTGGCGTCATGACAACTTGAAAATGTACAGTTGGTATTCAGCAGAACACGAACATCTTCGAGGGTGGACTGTGCCGTTGCTGGATTGGTAAAGATCAATCCGATCAATACAAAGCAAAG
>JANNSM010000076.1:0-1873 GCA_031402635.1 Bacteroidota bacterium
CTTTTCGGAAGCACCCAGTTGGGAATCACGGCTGACCAGATCACGGCAACCTACACGAATGTTGAAGGCGGATTGGGCTTGCTGGCCAGCCGGCACCGGAAGGGCACACCCAAGTATATCCTAAGCAACCAGACACTGGACAGTATTGCCTGCGGATCTATCAGCAGTGGGCTGAATTATGCCACCAGCGGCGATTCCCCATTTTACCCGTTTTGTCCCTGAGCCTTGATCGGGTAACTGCCTGACCAGACCGGCAGTGTGCCGATTTGGCGCAATCTGCGCCCCTTTGTCAGACGCTTTCTGGTTCAAAGCACTGAAAATGGCACAAAAAATGGCTTGGCATACCCCTTGATCGTAGCGGGTGTCGGGGATTTAACGCCCTGATCTATTAAATATCCCGCAGAAATGAGCAAAATAATCGGCATAGACCTGGGTACGACCAATTCCTGTGTAGCAGTCATGGAAGGCTCGGAGCCCGTGGTTATCCCCAATGAGGAAGGTCGCCGGACAACTCCATCCGTTGTTGCCTTTATGGACAACGGGGAGCGCAAAATAGGAGACCCGGCAAAACGCCAGGCCATCACCAATCCCACCAAAACCATAGCGTCCATAAAGCGTTTTATGGGCAACCGCCATTCCGAAATCTCCCGGGAACTGAGCATGATCAGCTATCCTGTTGTTCGGGGAGACAACGACACGGCCAGGGTTCAAATTGGCGACCGCCAATACACCCCGCAGGAAATTTCGGCCATGGTGCTGCAGAAACTTAAGAAAGTTGCAGAAGACTATCTGGGGCACGAAGTAAAAGAAGCGGTAATTACGGTTCCGGCTTACTTCAATGACTCCCAGCGCCAGGCCACCAAGGAGGCCGGTGAAATTGCCGGGTTGAAAGTGCGCCGAATAATCAATGAACCGACGGCTGCAGCGCTGGCCTACGGACTGGACAAGCGCAGCCGGGACATGAAAGTTGCCGTGTACGACCTGGGCGGCGGAACGTTTGATATCTCCATTCTCGAATTGGGTGACGGAGTTTTTGAAGTAAAATCCACCAATGGCGACACCCACCTTGGCGGAGACGACTTTGATCACCTGATCATCAACTGGATGGCTGATGACTTCAAGCGCGAAGAAAACATTGATCTGCGCAAAGACCCAATGGCCCTCCAGCGGTTGAAAGAAGCCGCTGAAAAGGCTAAAATCGAATTGTCTTCGAGCACGGAAACAGAGATAAACCTGCCGTATATCACCGCTGTTGACGGCGTGCCCAAGCACCTGGTGAAGAAGTTGAACCGGGCGCGGTTTGAACAACTCACCGAATCACTGGTTGAGCGCACGATGAAGCCCTGCGAATTGGCCCTAAAGGATGCAGGATACAGTAAATCAGATATTGACGAAATCATCCTGGTTGGCGGTTCAACCCGAATTCCGCGAATTCAGGAAAGGGTTGAGCAGTTTTTTGGTAAGAAACCCTCCAAGGGAGTCAACCCGGATGAAGTGGTTGCCATCGGTGCCGCCATCCAGGGTGGTGTTCTTTCCGGCGATGTGAAAGACGTGTTGCTCCTGGATGTTACCCCTCTTTCTCTGGGCATTGAAACACTCGGTGGCCGGTTTACCAGGCTGATAGAATCCAATACAACTATCCCGACTAAAAAGTCAGAAGTATTCTCAACGGCAGCCGATAGCCAGCCTTCCGTTGAAATCAACATCCTGCAAGGAGAGCGTCCGATGGCCAACGACAACCGGTCCATTGGCAGGTTCCACCTCGATGGAATTCCATCAGCTCCACGCGGCGTACCCCAGATCGAAGTGATTTTTGACATTGACGCCAACGGGCTTTTACACGTCAGCGCCAAAGACAAAGGCACCGGCAAAG
>JANNSM010000077.1:0-14046 GCA_031402635.1 Bacteroidota bacterium
CAACCGCACCGGTTCAAAACACAATCGCGCCTCAGGCCGATCCCTCCAGGGTAGTCACCCCGCCAACAGGCGCGGGTCCCGCTCCGACGCTTACCCCGGTAGGGGAAGATCCGGCTGCCGCAGATCAGCCGGGCGATGGGCAATAATCCTGCAAAAAGCGACAAAGAAGCTCTCCAAGCCATTATTGGAAAGCCTTTTTTGGACCAAAAAGCGGGGACCAGGATTTTAAGGGTTCGAACCCAGATGCCGGACCAGTCGGCGCTTGGCCACCGGCAGCAGAGTTTCCTGCAAAGGCAACATTGCCGAAGTTGAAACCAGCCAGGTTGCCGGGTTAGGCCATTCTCTTTTGGCCTGAATCAATTCCAGTTTGTAGTTCTCAAAAGTGCGGGTAAAGGTCAACACAAACCTATTGAGAAATCGCGTCCTTAGGCCGCGAAAAACGTCCTCGCTCTTTCCAAAGAGAGATATTTCGTATTCGTACACATCGGCTTCCGGTTTTGATTCGGTGTGCAGAAAGAAGTAACCGACGCTGGTATCAATCGGCACGAGACCAATTGGCTCAATGCGCATCATCCCTTCGACCTGATCGTAAATTTCCTTGCCTTTGCCAAGCTGATTCTGAATGCAGGGAATTGCAAAATCCAGTATTTGAGCAATGACTTCCATGTAATCCGAATCTTCCACAATCCGCTCATATTCCAGTTTGAACTCTTCAAAATCCAGGCGGCTGAGTTGTTTGGGAAACTGGGACAGTGCCCGGGTCTGATTGTCCCGAATAGATACAAGATTCCGGTAGTGGAACACGAGATCACTTAAAAACGGGTATAGTTTATCTTCCTGAAAATGTCGGGAAACGGCCTGCAGGTAACCCAGGAGCAAATACTTTTTATACTCAAAGTCAATTCGACCTTCCGTAACCCAGTCTGGATGCAGTGTTGCCATGTTCTTTCAAACTTCTATCAAAATATACGGCTTCCCGGTTAAATGGGTTTATTCAGGTGTAGGGCTTGTGGTTGTGCGTAACTTTATACGCGATGCTTACCAGAGGCCAGAAACAAGAGTTGGCGAATAGCCTTACCCATGGAATTGGCCTGTTGGGCACCTTGATAGGCGCGGTTCTCCTCATGACGATTGCCGTGCAGACCCGTTCACGCCTGGCTGTTCTGGCGGTGCTTGTTTATAGTTTTTCGCTGATGCTCACCTACGGGAGTTCAACGCTCTACCACAGCCTGACCCATCCCGGCGCCAAGCGGGTTTTGCAGAAACTGGATCATATTGCCATTTTTTTTCTAATCGGTGGAAGTTATACGCCGCTGGTGCTGCTGTACCTGAAACCGGAGCTTGGTTATCCTTTTCTCGGTTTGCTCTGGGGGCTGATTGCACTAGGGGTGATTTACAAAACCTGGTGGCTTGAACGCGCTCCTAATCTTTCTCTTGCGTTCTACATTTTACTGGGTTGGATGTTCGTATTTATAGGTAAACCTATGCTGGACACCCTGCCGGCTTTTAGCATCGGTGCAGTGATCATCGGCGGGTTGTTTTATACCGTTGGAGTTATTTTTTATGTTTGGAAACGCTATACGTACCACCATGCCATCTGGCATCTTTTTGTTATCGGTGGAAGTATCAGTCATTACCTGGCAATTTTATACGGCCTGGGCAAACAATTGCCGGCATAGGATTTATCCGGGATAATAAGTTGTGTTACCGCATGATGCGGCCCTCCGGCTTATAGTCGGGCCATTCCAGATCGGAAAGAATCATCTCGAGCATGGGATCTTCGGCAGGGTCATACCCTCCCTTCAGGTCATACCCATACGTTTTTCCCAAGCTCTGCCAGAACGTGGCGACCAGGCCACTTTTCAGATCGCGGAGAAGATCATAAAACGGCCTTCCGGTCTGTCGTTCCAGCATGCTGATGAGAATTTTGCCCTGTGTCTTGGTGAGGTTTTTCAGGTCGTCTTTGAACTCGTCTTTTAATTCATTTTCGAGTTTATGGCGAAATTTCCGGGTCTCCCGATGTTTTTCGGCATGGCTGGCCACGGAGTCCAGTTGAGCCATGCGCTCCAATGCCTGCCGGGCATAGGGATAAACTTTAATGACGTGGTATCGGGTCTTTCGGTATTGCTTTGCTGTTTCCGCATCCATCAGGTCAACGGAAAAGGGACGGATAGTGATCGGATCGAGCTGCACAAACGCTGCGGGGAGGTCTTCATTTAAAGAGCCTCCATCCTTGCCCGTAAAAAACTCCGGTGCTGGCTGGGAATTAGCCGGGATTTGCTGACCCCAAACGGTCAGCATTGATAAAATAAAGCATGTAAACAAGGTGGAAATCCGGACCATGTTTCCGTAAACTACAACAATTAGGCCGAAATGGCAGCCCGGATATCGGCTGATCAGGCAGCTTTTTTGCGGTAGCTGTTGCCCATACTACGCCACTTCATTTCCCAGACCCCGACGGCTGCTTCGCGAAATATCCCTTTCGACATTTTTGATGCCCCGGCTACCCGGTCAGCAAAATTGATCGGTACTTCGGCCAGGCGGAATCCCAGCTTCCAGGCCGCAAATTTCATTTCAATCTGAAAAGCATACCCTACAAACCGGATTTTCTCCAAGTCCAGGGCATCGAGCACTTTTCGGTGATAGCAAACAAAACCGGCGGTTGTGTCCCGGATTGGCATCCAGGTGATCAGGCGGACATAAAGGGAGGCGTATCGGCTGAGTAAAACCCGGTTGGTTGGCCAGTTGGTCACGCCGCCCCCGGCTATGTAGCGGGAGCCAATCGCAACATCGGCCCCTGCCTGAACGCAGTCCAACAGCCGGACCAGATCATCGGGATGATGGCTGAAATCGGCATCCATTTCGGTGATGGTCTCGTATTCGCGCTCCAATGCCCAGCGAAATCCCGCGATATAAGCGGTTCCTAAACCTTGTTTTCCGGCGCGTTCCAGCAGGTGAACCCGGCCCGGGTTTTGGTGCATAGCTTCTCTGACCAGCGCTGCCGTACCATCCGGGGAACCGTCATCAACGATGAGCACGTGAAAATTGCAGGGTTGCCCGAGCACGGTCGGGATCATCCTCACGATGTTTTCCCGCTCGTTATACGTTGGAATGATAACCAGATGAATTGGCACAGGCAAAAGACGCAGCGTTAGTGAAGATCTCCGGTAGGGGTAAAGATAAGGCTTGAACCGGCCCGCGGGGGACTTTGGTCCCGGCTATCCTTCAGCGGTTTTTGCTGTTGCGGTGGCGCAACCAGATGGTTTTGAGCTTTAGTTTGGTATGCTCGGCAAAATCACCCTTAAGCATCCAGTCGTAGTAAGACGGCTCCCGCTCAAAGACTTCAACAACCGGTTTGCCTTTGTGCTTGCCAAAGTTGAAAATCTCCACCCCGTTTTGGTAGATCATTCTTCGACCAAAATCAACAAACTCTTCGTCTGCCGTAAAACGGTCCAGGAATTCAACATCGGGGGCCAGTTCATCAGGGTAGCGGTCTAGCTGGGCCTGAAGCACTTCAAAGGTGGCGAGGGTATCCGCTTCTGCAGTGTGGGCATTTTCCAGCGATTTATCGCAGTAAAACCGGTAGGCAGCTTCCAAAGTCCGCTTTTCCATCAGGGTGAAGATCCGCATCACGTCTACATACCGGCGGTTTTCGTCAAAACCCACGCCTGCCCGCAGAAATTCCTCGACCAGCATGGGCACATCAAAGCGATTGGAATTGTAACCGGCCATATCGCAACCATCAAGCCAGTCGTGCAACTCTTTGGCAAAAGCGGCAAATGCGGGTTTGCCGGCCACATCGGCATCCCGGATTCCATGAATCGCCGTGGCATCCGGTGGAATTGGAATGCCGGGATTAAATCGCTCCGTTCGAATCTGCCGGCTCTGATCGGGATTGATTTTAAGCAGGCAGATTTCTACAATCCGGTCACTGCCGACATTGATGCCGGTAGCTTCGATGTCAAATACGACGAGGGGACGTTTTAGGGGAAGAACCATATGGGAGCGTAACCGAAAATCAGGATGCGGTGATGAAATTAGCCAATTCCCCCGTAGCCATTCCCCCGAATGTGCCGGAGCTCATCAACAGCAAGCTGCGAACCCCGCTGCGCCGGGCTTCAAGCGCAGAACGCAGGGCAGCGGCATCGCTGAATATTTCAAGGTCCGGCCTCGCCAGTGCGTTCCGGATATCTTCAGCCGCAAGCGGGGGAAGTTTTTTTGCGGCAACAGCCGCCGGGTCAAAGAAAACCAACGCGGTACCGGCCGCATCGAGCGCTCCGCGGTATAGGGGCATGAATTCCGGGTTGAGGCTGCTGAAAGTGTGAAGTTCCAGGCACGCGGTGAAGCCTTCCGTACCGAATTGTCCGGCCACAGCCTCCGTAGAAGCTTTGACTTTGGATGGGCTGTGGGCGAAATCCCGGATGACGGTTTTGCCGGAACCGCGGGCAATAATTTCCAGCCGGCGGGCTGCTCCGGGAAAATCAGCCATCGCCTGCCAGGTTTCATCTTGTGACATTCCGAGCAATCCGGCAACCGCCGCAGCACCGGCAGCATTCAGGAGGTTATGCCTGCCAATGATGGCCATAGCCCGTTCCGTGCGGCTTTCCGGTTGTTGCATGACCAGTTTGCCATCCGCCACGCGATAGGCAGGGCAAGAGTAAGGGTGCAGCGATGCCGCACATCCTTCCGCAACCAGAGCGTTCAGCACCGGGTCTTCCTCCGGGAAGACCAAATGCGCCCCGGCTTCCAGTGACCGGATCAGGCTGCGGAAAGCATCCAGGTAGCTTTCGAAGGTTGGAAAAACATTGACATGATCCCACGCAATCCCGCTAATCAGGGCGATTCTGGGCTTATAATGGAGAAACTTGGGCCTTCGGTCCAGTGCAGAAGCCAGATATTCATCACCTTCCAGCACCATCAGGGGTGCTTCTGACAACCTGACCATGACGTCAAATCCCGCGAGCTGAGCGCCCACGAGATAGTCAAAATCGTGTCCAGCTCGTCGGAGAATATGCATGACCATGGCCGTGATGGTGGTTTTGCCGTGGCTGCCACAGATGGCGATACGCAACTTTTCAGCGCTTTCGAGGTATATGAACTCCGGAAAGGACCATACCGGCAGGTTCATTTCAAGCGCTCTGACCAGTTCCGGATTATCCTTTCGGGCATGCATACCCAGGATAATACCGTCCAGATCAGCGCGAATCTTGTCCGGGAACCATCCTTCCTGCGGGGGAAGCAGCCCTTCCAAAAGCAGACGGCTTCTGGAAGGTTCGGCAATGTGGTCGTCAGAACCGCTCACCGAGATACCCCGGCGTTTTAGCGAAATGGCCAGGTTGTGCATAACCGCGCCGCCAATGGCAATCAGATGGAGCTTTCGTGACATTGGTAGGGTTTGCTGACAGGAATACAGATTGGTTGTGAAACCGGGGGTTTCACCTGCATACGGAGATGGAGATACGAGCCTGGACTATATTTGCGTTATCCGAAATGAAGGAATGTTCGGCTAATTGAGAAAATTTATGAAAATTAAGATAATTCAGTTCCCGTCAAGATCACTCGGGGCATTGTCTGCCGGCCTGCTGGCGATCAGCCTGCTTGCCGGTTCATGCCACCGCGAAGCCTGTCCTGGTACCATTACCCGTTCAGATGAGCAACCACGGTATCAGCAGGAGCTTCCCAATGGATCTTTAGATCAACCACAATTTCAGGGTGAAGGCTCAGCGCAACAGGACAAGTCAGCGCAGCGCGTTCAAGGATAACTCTGTTTTGAGCCGACCAGTCTCCATCCGGCATGGTCACTTCCACCAAAATTCCGGCTATTCTCCGGGGATCGGTGGCCATTTGTTTGGAAACATCGGCGGTCATGCCTGCAAGGTCCCATCCTTTGTCTCTGGCTTTGATGCCCATAATGGTGAACATGCAGGATACCAGGGCCGTGGCGGTCAGGTCTGTGGGGGAAAAACTTTGACCAAGACCCTGGTTATCAACCGGGGCATCTGTTTGAAAGGTCACCCCCGAAGGAATGTGGGTGGCTTCGGTTCTCAGCGAACCCAGATAGCGGACATTGGAAACCTTCATGGTCATTTATTTGTTTTTTCTGCAAAGGCATTGGCGAAATCGGTTAAAAATTAGGGGATTAAGCCGTAATATCAGCAATATGATGCGCAGTCTTTTCCTGGCCCTTTGCCTTTTCCCGGCCTTTGGTCTTTTTGCCCAGGACAGCGCAGCGGTTCGCCGCGCCCCTTCTGACGGTTCTATTGAGTTGTTTTCCCCTTCCGCACAAAAAAAGCCTGAAAAAGCAAAGCCCAACGGCATTGTTTATACCAAAGAGTTCAGTGTCGGGGGCAAAATCACCACCACCGGATGGGGGTTTTTCGGAGAGTACTCAAGGGCAATAAGCAGCACCAAAAAGCGCGTTTGGAGTTTAGAGTTTATGGAACTCAAACATCCCAAACAAATTAAACAGAGCAACGAATTCGTTTTTCCGGCCTTTGGCCTTGAATCGCCGAAAGCCTACGTTTACGGTAAGCAAAACAACCTTTATGTTGTCCATGCCGGGTACGGCGGTCGCTTCCAGCTCGGAGACAAAGCGCGTAAAAGCGGTGTTGAAGTTGGCATGAGTTGGAGCGCTGGTCCTACCCTTGGATTGCTCAAACCATATTACCTGAAAGTCATAGAAACCAACGGTGACTTCTTTACCATCCAGGATGAGCGATACAATGACGCGGAGCCGGACAAGTTTCTCAACAAGGCGGGCATTTACGGCGCCTCGGGTTTTTCCTATGGCCTCGGTCAAATGGGATTTGTGGCTGGCGCACACGGCAAAATCGGGCTCAATTTTGACTGGGCCAATTACAGCGAAGTGGTAAAATCGCTCGAAGCCGGTGTCGGTGCCGACCTCTTTGCCGGCCGGCCGGAGATCATGATCGTGGAGCGCAACAAGTTCCAGTTCGTGTATTTGTACCTAAGTTTGCAACTCGGCAAACGCTGGTAAAATCAGCATAGTCCGAAGGGGCCATGAGCGATACACCGGTAGATCAGGAAACCCGGCAACGGGAGCGAAAACCCACCTGGCTTCGCGTAAAATTGCCAATTGGCGAGAATTACCGCCACGTCAGGGATTTGGTTGACGAGTATAAACTCCACACCATCTGTGAGAGCGGCAATTGCCCGAATATGGGCGAATGTTGGGGCGCCGGGACCGCTACATTTATGATTCTTGGCAATGTCTGTACCCGTTCCTGCTCATTTTGCGCTGTGGCAACGGGCCGACCGACAGAACTGGACCTGGACGAGCCCCGCCGGGTTGCCGAGGCCATAGACCTCATGAAGGTCAAACACGCTGTTATCACGTCGGTAAACCGCGATGAGCTGGCCGACCGCGGAGCTTCCGTATGGAATGCTACGGTACGTTCCGTGAAGGAGCGTACACCACAGGTGACCATTGAAACGCTGATCCCCGATGTCCGCGGTACCTGGGAGGCTTTGGAAACCATGATTTCTCCGGGTCAGGAAGTGGTTTCGCACAACATGGAAACCGTCGAGCGACTCTACCGGCTTGTGCGTCCCCAGGCAAAGTATTCCCGCAGTCTGGAGCAGATCCGGCGCACGAAAGATTACGGCAAGCGGACCAAATCGGGAATCATGGTCGGACTTGGCGAAACGCGTGAAGAGGTTTATGCCGTCATGGACGATTTGCTCCGCCACGGCTGCGATGTGCTGACCATTGGCCAATATTTGCAGCCGACGCGAATGCACCTTGATGTTGCAGAGTATGTTCACCCGGAAGTGTTTGCGGAATACCGCGAAATAGGGTTGTCGAAAGGATTCCCGTTTGTTGAATCCGGACCGCTGGTGCGCTCTTCTTATCATGCGGAAAGACACCTCTGACCCCTAAATGGCAAGAGAAAAGTCAGAAGTAATGGTTCAGATGTAATATTTGGGTCATCATCCGCTGCCGGTCTTAACATGTCGTTAACTTTCGTTTTCTTTGTGTGAAGACTAAAATCACTTTTGCAGCATGAAACGCATTGCTTTTTTTGTTACTTTATTGACATTAGGTGGAGTGTTGGCAACTGTATTCATGCTCCGTTCCAATCAGGAGCCCGTTTACGGAGCGCTCGAAACTCTCGGGGAACATGAGGAAAGCGGTTCATCTGCTTACGCATCCTGGCTTTTCGAACTCCGGAAAAATCCGGCCACGGGAAAACTGACTCCGGAAGATCTGCTCGAAGGTCGCCGTCAGGTCATGGAAGCCCTCGGAGACCGCAGCATGAATAATCAACGAAGTTTGGGCGTTGTCTGGCAACACCTCGGTCCTACCAATATCGGAGGTCGCACCCGCTCCATTGCCATTGACCCTGCAAATCCCAGCAGGATGTATGGTGGCAGCGTCTCCGGCGGTTTGTTTGTTTCCAATGACGGCGGTATTTCCTGGGATCCTCATCCCCAAAATCCCGAGTTACTCAGCACGCTGATCAGCACCATCAGCATTGCCGCTAACGGTGATATTTATTTTGGTACCGGCGAATCCTATCTTGACTTCTTTGATGGCAACGGCAGCTACAGCCATGGTTTTACCGGCACGGGAATTTATAAATCCACCGATGGCGGCAACTCCTTCAGCCTGCTTGCAGACACAGAGCCATCTCCCGGTGTACCTGGTGCATCTTCCGCCATTGACTGGGGGTATGTCAACCGGATTGCCTGTCATCCTACTGAACCCAACATCTTACTCGCCTCAACCAACAGGGGTCTGAAGTATTCTGATGATGGCGGACAGAACTGGACCAATGCAACGGAGGGATCAACCTCGCTGATCGGAAATTCAGATGACGTTGCCTTTGCATCAGACGGTCGGGCTTACGCCATTTATGTTGATCGTTTCTTGCGCTCGGTGAGTACAACTTCATCCAACCAGTTTGAATCGCCGACTTCCGATCTTCCGTCAGCAACAGCCATTCGCAGGTCAGTGTTGGCCGTTGCTCCCAGCAATCCCAATATCTTATACATCTACGCTTCAGCAAACTCTACCCAGGCCCTGCTCGGTGTTTACCGCTCCACAGATGCCGGAGTTACCTGGACACAAATTGCCGGCAGTGGAAGTGATTTGTTCAATCCCCCAGGCGGACAGGGTAACTACAACCTGGCCATCATTGTCAGCCCGGTTGACCCTGACCGCGTTTACATCGGCGGTCAGTTGGATGCGTGGTCATGGAAGGCGGAAACCAGCAGTTGGGACCAGATTGCCGCTGCTTTTATAGGAGATCTTTTTCCGAAATACGTGCATCCGGACCACCACTGGTTCGCTTTTCACCCAACCAACCCCGATATCCTGTTCTTTGGAACGGATGGGGGTATCACCCGAAGTCTGAACGCGCAGGATCAGTTTCCGGACTGGTTAAACGTGAACAAGGGTTATAGCACCTTCCAGGCACACAGTGTTGCCGGTGGTCTGCTCGGGGAGGCCATGGGTGGCTCCCAGGACAACGGAACGGCATATCTCGATTACTCTGGTAACAGCCCGGGTGAAGCCCGCTCGGTGCAGGACGGAGATGGCGGGCAGGCAGAAATTTCCAAGATCCGGACCAATTTTCAGTTTAGTTGGTTCTATGATTTTACCAACGGTGGAGGAGCGCTTCGCCGTTCTGCAAACAACGGCAGCAGTAGTGCGCCAATGTTCGATCAGAATATTGACAATAACCAGAACGGCGTTGCCGACAACGGCGCTGAGTTTGTTGAAGCAGACTACCTCTGGGAAGACTACGACCGCTGGTTCACATTTAAAGACATTCTGCTGCCAGATGGCATGGTGGAATATCCGGAGGGTTCGGGAATCATGGTTGGCCTTGGAGACAACGTGACTTTCATGGGTGAAACCTTTGAACTCAATGAGCTCAATATCGAGCGCTCCAGGTTTTTCTGCGGAACCAACAACGGCATCTGGATGACGCCTGAAGTGCTCAAAAACAGTTCTGCGGGTGCGCCAACATGGTATAAAATATCCGGCACCTATACCTTGGGCAACGTCACCTCTGTAGATGTCACTGCCGATGGCGATATCGCCTACGTCGGCACAAGCGGGGGTAATATCTGGCGGATCAGCAACCTCAATGACGGGGTGTACGAGTACGTTGACTACGATGGCAATCCCGATACTGATCCCCAGTGGTTTGTTGACTCGTCCAATATTTTCGTTCAGAATATTGGAAACATCGGCGGCCGGGTTACCGGTATTGACGTGGATGACAACAACAACAACCTCGTGGTTGCCTCGCGCGGTGGATATCTGGTAGCCACAAACGTCTGGCGCACGACCAATGCAACAGCGGTAACCCCGGCCTGGTCATCCATCAGTGGATCGCTTCCCGATGTACCGGTTTTTGATGTTTTGATTGACTACTACAACAGCAGCCAGATTTTTGCTGCAACGGAGTTTGGGGTGTGGAGCTATGATGGCACAACCTGGGATCAGGAAGTAGGCATCCTGGGCAATGTCCCGGTGTTTGAAATTCGCCAGGAAATAGTGCGCGATCCCGGTTGCCGCGCGATTTACATCGGCACGCATGGCCGCGGATTTTTCCGTTCAACCAACCTTGTACCCACTTCTCTGGGATGCGACTTCAAGTTGGGTGAGGAAGGGCTGGGTATCAATCCGCCAACCAACAACCTACTGGCGAGCATTTTCCTTTTCCCCAATCCGGCAAACGACCTTGCAAAGGTTACTTTCCAATTGGACAAGCCCGTGGAGAGACTCCGGATGGACGTTTACGATCTGACCGGAAAACGGATTCAAACGGTTATAAACGGGGAACGTTTTATTACCGGCAGCTTCCAGGCTTCCATTCCAACGGATAAACTGGCCAATGGTACTTACCTGGTGGTCATTGAAGGTAATGGTGGACGCAAATCAGCCAAGTTGGTGGTCATGCATTAAACGAGAGGGTCTCGTTTAATCCCGGGCAGTCGGCTGTCAACTAATTCTACAAAGCCCCGGTCCTTACCTGGACCGGGGCTTTGTGTTTGTTGGCTGAGCTTTGTGCTTTGCTTGATCTGCCGGGGCTTAGTGCTTGCAGTCTGGGCCGGGGCTTAGTGCTTTGTTTGATCTGCCGGGGCTTAGTGCTTGCTGCCTGGATCGGGGCTTAGTGTTTGCTGGCTGGATCGGGGCTTAGTGCTTGCTGCCTGGACCGGGGCTTTGTGTTTGTTGGCTGGATCGGGGCTTAGTGCTTGCTGGCTCGGCTTTATGTTTGTTTCCGGTGAAGCTCCCCTTTAGAAGCCAGTAACCGGCAATTCAGCAAATGTTTAATATCACAACAACTTCTTCAATACATCGGCATAGCCCGGAGTAGTTAATAAAAAGAGGGCTGGTTCCTAAGAACCAGCCCTCCAGCAGCCGGTTTACCCGGCTAGGTCAACATCGCGAAGTTGACCGGAATTTGAACCGTAAGCTTAGTTGATCACGAAAGCCCGGGTAGAAAACTTGTTTCCATTCTGCAGTTTGATCTGGTACAATCCTGCGGCGAGGTTGCTCACATCAAAACTGTGCTGGTATTGGAGAAGACCCTGAAACTGATCGCTCATAACAAGTTGACCTTGTGCATTGTAAAGACCAACAACCAGATTTTGAGCAGTGCTCAGACCTACACTCAGGTTTACAAAATCGGTAGCAGGGCTCGGGAAGACTTCAAAATTCACCAAGCCGTCAAGGTCGTTAAGACCGTCAACGCAAGTGTTGACCAGCACCGAGCGCTCATAACTGAAATTCCCTTCGTCACCCGTGATGGTAAGTTCCACGGTGTAGGTGCCGTTTTCAGCGTATTCGAAAACCGGATTTTCCTCGTCAATAGCGATAGAACCTCCTGCATCACCGAATGCCCAGTCCCAGCCATCAATGTTACTGACATTGGATCGGTCCGAAAATTGAATCGTGCAGGGTTCTCCGGAGCCACCTGCTGTGAAGTGAGCGCCAACAGGCCGGACATTCCATTCCGTGAGCACGTGCTCACTGAGCCATCCTGCGCCAAAACCAAATGTCGGGTAATAAGCAATGTTCCAGCCGAGTGGATTGATGCCATAGCGGATAGAGGTTTCTACTATTCCACCCTGATTCAAGGCGCCTTCATCCGTAATGGATGAAATCGGGAAAAGTCCATCGTCCTCGTAATAGGTAATCAGGTCGAAATTATTCAGTACACCTGGCAGGCCCGTGTTGTTGTCAAAGAGAACATCGCCAAGGGAATACGATTGGCCGGGGATGAAATGGAAGGCTGCACCGATCTTGTTGTTTTTAGCAACCGTAGTGGAAATCTCTTCCGAAATACGGGCAAGGAATGCCGTTGAGGTATCTGCGGAGGTCAGCAGGTACTCAAAGGTGTAGAGAATGGCGCTGTTGGGCCGGAAGTTGGCATTGTTGTATCGGGCGTAGCAAACATCCGTAACATCGCCGGTAGCCGGCCAATCGGTGAAGTTCTGCTCCGAAATGTTGGTTTCGCTGAAAATGTAAACCCGCAAGGTATCCACGATGGAAGGTGCGGAAACGCGATCATACAGGTAATAGAAAGCGAAAGAGTCAATCTGGTAGATCTTGCCAAAATCAAACTCTACGCTGATCGCATCTTCGATATAGGTATCGTTGATCAGCAGCGAGTTGGGATCGGTAATATCGGACATCGCATTGATGAACCAGTAAAAATCACCTTCAGGATCTACGATGCGGGCCAGTGAATCCGGCCAGAGGGTTGCGCGAACCAGCCCGGGATCGGATCCGGCGTTGGCAACGGCATCTGCATAGGCAACGAGATAGGAATCATCGGCCCCGCGGAGGGAATTTGAAGCGAGACGATTGGTCTGGCGCTGAACGTACTGTTCCACCGCTTTGGCAGGTACTTGCTTGGCAGTCAGTTGCTTGGAAACATATTCCTGAACCCGGCCGTCAATCAGGGGAGCTTGCGCAAATGCCTGGCTGACCATAAAAAAGGCGAAAATCGCAGTAAAGAGTTTTCTCATTGCAGATGGTTTGGTTATGACTGGTCGAAGATACTAAATCTACCCTCCATGAAAACAGCAAGCACCCGCAAAACGTCACTATTATGTCAAAGGTTGAACGTGCTTATTTGCCCATTCCCTCATAAAAACATTTTCGGCACCGGGGTTCATAGGAATCCTTTTCACCCAAAAGGATTACTCCCTGAGCCGAAACCAGCCGGAAAGAATGCGTGGCAACGTCCCCGCACTGCATACAGATGGCGTGCACCTTGGTGATATAATCCGAAATGGCCAGGAGCTGCGGCATTGCCCCGAAAGGTCTTCCCAGGTAATCCATATCAAGACCTGCGGCAATAACCCGGGTTCCTTTGTGAGCAAGTTCTTCGCAAACCCCGGCAATGCCTTCGTCAAAAAACTGAACTTCATCAATGCCCACCACATCCACGTCGGCGGCAAGCAACAGTATATTGGCTGAATTGCTCACCGGCGTAGACAGGATATGGTTTTCATCATGCGAAACAATCCGGTTTTCATCGTAGCGCGTGTCCAGCCTCGGCTTGAAAATCTCGACACTTTTGTGGGCAATGCGGGCGCGTTTGAGCCGGCGGATCAGCTCTTCAGTTTTGCCGGACACCGGCATCATGTTCACGATCGTATCGCCTTCGAGCAGCACCCACGCGGGGGCGACGTCGTAGCCCAGCTCCTCGCGCCGGCGCTCATACAAAGTCGGCGCCAACAAACTGCGTGATATCAAGGTTTGGGGAACCGTGTTTGAAGGAAGGGTTTTTCCCTCTCGGACGGCAAATCGATAAGCAATCATCAATGAAACCGTAAGTGAGACGATACAAATGCCGAACACCGAATCACCTGCCACAATAGCTCCGTTGTCGGCGCGTCTGGGAGCTGTGCTTTACATCCAGCTGGCGTGGGCTGTGCTATCCGCGGTGTGGAATATCGGTGGCGTGATTCAGATTTCGCAGGGGCTGCGGGCACCGGGACCGACAGCTTCCTTGTTGCTTGCTGGGGTGCTGCTGGCCTATGGAGTTGCATTGCTAGTCG
>JANNSM010000078.1:0-2532 GCA_031402635.1 Bacteroidota bacterium
GCAACAATTACGGTGACTACAATTCCTGTTCGGCTCCGCACTGGGTAGAATTCTGCTTTGAAATTACTACCCTGGATGCCGCTGCATGCATAGAAGGCGCCGACCTGGGGATTACCCTGAATACGCTCAGCGACGGTCAGGCCGGTTCCTGGAGCAGTTTTAACTGTGCCGCAGATCCCAATATTGTTTTTTCCGGTCCGCTGCTCAGTTGTTGCGAACCTCCATTGTTTGAAGTGCAGGATCCGCTTTGTTTCGGGGATGCTTCAGGTCAAATCACGGCAGTTGGGAATACGGCAGGCCCTTACACATTTAACTGGAGCACCGGTTTCTCAGAGACAACCCCGGATTCGTCAACCTTAAGCGGATTACCGGCGGGTAATTACACCTTGGTGATGGTAGATGGCAGCGGCTGCGCGAGTACAACGGATTACGTCCTGACCGATCCCCCCATCATTGCCCTGAGTACCGACACGCTGGTGAACGTAGCCTGCCCTGGAGGCAGCAACGGGTCATTTGGTGTGACCGCTTCCGGAGGCACCGGCGTTGGAACGTTTACTTACAGTCTGGATGGCGGCCCCTTCCAGCCGGTGGGGTTCTTCGATAATCTTTCCGCTGCAACCTATACGGTTACGGTAAAAGATGCCAATGACTGCGAGGCGGATTTTCCGGTAACGCTGATTGAAGAAAATGTCCTGACTCCGGATATCCTGAACGTAATTGATAATCTTTGTTATGGTTATGCCGAAGGGGTGGTTCGCGGCGGAGCCAGCGGCGGGTATCCACCCTATCAGTATTCCCTGGATGGCCTGACTTTTCAGGATCCTGAGGTATTCGGCGATTTGTTGGCCGGTGATTATACGCTTTATGTACAAGATAGTCTGGGTTGTGTTGTTGAAATCCCGTTTGCGGTTACCGAGCCCATTGAGCTGACTCTTGACGCCGGCGAATATCTTCCCATCCCTTCCGGCGCTACTATTGAACTTTTGCCGGTAACCAATTCCTCTGCGGTGGCCACCTGGATCTGGACTCCGCCAACATCGCTGAGCTGCACAGATTGTCCCAACCCAATGGCCAATCCGGAATTCAGCATATGGTATGTGCTGACGATTACAGACACATCGGGTTGCGTTGCAGTGGATTCCGCAGAGATAGTCGTGATCCGCACGATCGGCATTCCCAATGCTTTCAGTCCCAACGGCGATGGACTTAACGATCTGTTCATCATTCGCACCCCCTACGTTGATAAATTTCTGATGAGGGTTTTCGACCGCTGGGGGGAGGAAATTTTTTCTACCCAGGACATTGCGGTTGGCTGGGATGGAACTTTTGCCGGAAAGCCCCAGGAAATAGGAACTTATATTTATTATCTTGATGCAGTAACAACCGAGGGAGAAGTGGTTAAAAAAGCGGGAACAATAACCCTTGTTCGCTAATATTCATCCGTAAGGCACAGATGTTACGGTTGCCGTGCAACAGGTAATCTCCACATTTGGTTGTCTCCGGCTTTCAGGTTGACTTTCAGATTGAATTGAAGAAAGTCCTTTACTTTATTAGCTGTTAATGATCAAAAGATGCAAGAGCGAAACAATCATTGCGTAATATTTTGAAAATCAATTTAATAGTGAATAATTTGACCTCGATATTACCGGAAAACAATTGGCGGGTTCGTTTTTTTAATCTAATTTCGGCCCTTGATTTTTATGCGTAAACAGCGCAGGACCAAATAGATACCCTAAGCCATTTCTCCATGTTCAAGCGTTTCTTCACCATTTTGGCTTTGTCGTTCTTCCTGGCTGGGGGATTGGCTTCCAGGCTTATGGGGCAGGATTCCACAGCCCGCTATGAGGTTGAACAGGATTCCGCATCGCGATATGCCAAGATTCCGAAAGGGCGCATGGATCAGCAGGCGGCATTTGAAGCACAGGTATCCAATTTTCCAGCCAGACCCCGGAATATGTGGGAAATCGGACTCAGCGGTGGAATTGTTCAGGTCAGCGGTGATGTTAAAACCAACTGGACAAGCTCCGGAAAAGATCATTTGCCGGCTTTTGGCTATGGAATTCACCTGCGCAAGGCCTTAGGCTATGCCATGTCGCTGCGCGCAGAATATTTTCAGGGAACAGCGTATGGGCAAAATTGGCAGGAGACCTCCGGTATTGACCGGAATCCTGTGCTCAATGGCAAGGAAAATCCGGCCCTGAACTACGCAGATAGTCCCGGTGTGATTTTCCACAATTACAAAACCAAGCTCAACGACCTGTCTGTTGAAGCCATTCTTACCCTGAATAATATCAAGTACCACAAAGACCGCAACCGGGTCGGGTTAAATGCGATCGTCGGTATTGGAGTAGGCAACTATGAGACTTTTTACGACCAGCTCGATGCATACGGACAGATGTACGATTACAGTCCGGCAAGTGAATTGGGAGGCGGAAATTTTGATGACCGCGGCCCTATTCTGGATGCCCTTGCACTGATTAATGACGGCGAATACGAAACTCCGGCCGAGGGCCATCAAGACCGCTTCGGCGA
>JANNSM010000079.1:0-2816 GCA_031402635.1 Bacteroidota bacterium
CAAAGCTCGGTTGAGAGCCTCTCCCTGTCAACGAAAGCTGGCAGGGCGGGCTCCTCGATTACCAGCTGGCGTTTTTGTCAGTCCGGATGTTCAAAAAGAAATTTATCGTAATCTTAAATTACTTAATGAGTATTAAGTTACTTGTAGATTTTGCATTTATCCAATGCTTGGTGTTAGGTTCAATGTTTACATAGTCACCTGTTGTCAATGTGAGTTTAATACCATTTTCGTTCTCAAAAATAGCTTCACCTGTCAAACAAAGTAATAATGCTGGCACTTTTGTAATGTGTTCCTTTAATTGTTCGTCTGCTAATATTTGAATTGAGGTAACATTTCCTTCAGCTATTTTAAATAATGAAGCAGTTGAAATTGCTTTCGTGTCTTGATGCAAATCTTTTATGTTCATTTTATTATTTTTTTATTAGTGGTGAAATAAGCAACTAGAGTAAATGCCAAAGTCAAAGCAATTCTGAATACAATTGCTCTAATAGTTTTGTTTTCGTGAATTCCACCCGATTCGCATCAGCGCATTTGGACCGTAATGAAACGCTGGTTGCCGACGCACCTTCTAACCTGTTGCAATGCAAATTGCACCCTTGATGTCCTGTTGGGTTCGTTAACATTGTGACTAGGACTTAAGAGAGATCAATTCAACTAACCCCCGCTCGAAGCGTATTTACCAGGATAAGCGATTAAAAGAGCCTTGATCCGCCGGTCGCCTCGAGGCTCCCTCACCGCACCACCGTAACATTTCCTTTTTTGACGATTTCCCGGCCATTCACAGCTCGGAAACGCAGGATATACCCGTAACTGCCGCCCGGAGCGGGTTCCCCTTTAACCGTGCCATCCCAGCCTTCTTCCGGGTTACTGCTTTCGAAGATGACTGACCCGTAGCGGCTGATGACTTGCAGGTTGTAAGAGTCGGCTTCGCCAAACAAAATAACCGGGCGGAAAACTGGGTTGGAGCCGCCGGGTACAATGGCATTGGGTACAAACACTTTTCCGCTTTGTTCAACACAGGTTTCGTCAGAGCGGCTGACCAGACTTTCATTTACGCTGAGGTCGGGCAGCGACAAATCAAACCGCGCTTCAACGCGATAGCAGAAAATTCCTTCGCCGTCCAAAAACCCGGAGACATCATCAACGTATGCAGAGGTGCCGGCGGGCAGGGTGGCCAACAGGGTCCAGACTCCGGCGTCGAGACGGAAAAGGTCGTAGGCGATCAGCGTACTGTTGGCTAGTTCAAAGGCATTCCAGGTCAGGTTATTCGCAAGGCTGAATCCGGCCTCGCCGCGCAAACGGATGGTGCGCGCCTGCTCGGAACTCACGGTTTCTCCGCAACTGTCTATAGTCTGAGCGCGGTAGTAGCGGCCAGCGGCTACCGGATTGTCCGTCAAGTCTAGAAAGGCAGGCATTAACGGGGGAAAGGCCCCGCTCCCCCGCACCGACCACGGTCCGGGTGAATCACCGCTTTCCACGCGATAGCTTTCCCGATCGGCCAGCGGGTCCACATACCACTCGATCACCGCCGAGTCAGCTCCGGCCATGGTGGCATTGCGCAGATACACAAATCGGGAGGGCTGCACTTTGCGGATTCGGCGGCATGCGGAATTTGAATTGGAAAACACCCCGTCATCGCGCAATGCACGCACGGTAACGCAGACAGAATCGCCGTCATTGACGGCCAGGTTGTAAGCCAGCGCATCCGGTCCCAAACTGGCAACCAGGGTTTCCGGAAAACCGTTGATCGAAGTTCGAATCTCATGCCCCGCAATGCCTGCCGGCCATTCCGAATAGAGATTCCAACTCAGATTCCAGGCTCCGCAGAGGTCCAGATCGTCAACCAGCAAAATGGTGTTGTGATCTGGATTGGCAAACAAGCCGAGGGTGCGGCAGGAGTCCAGTGCGGCTATGGAATAGGTTTCCGGTTTGGTGGTAATGGCCGCCCCCAGGTCTGTATAAACGGTGTTTAATCGTCCAAAAACGGTGTCAATCGGCGTGAAGCCGGTAACCTGCCGGTAAATGATGTAGGCTGTTGTTTCGGGCGAAGGGCTGGGTAGCCAATGCAACTCGGCTCCCGCGGGAGTGACGGTTACAAAATCAATGACGGGTGGTTCGGGGTCGCGATTGTCCAGCGTGTCAGAGGTGGGCGCAGAGAAACCGGGGCAATCGTAAACCGGCACCAGATAGTAATACCAGGTCTCGGTGACCCCGTCAGCCCCGACATGCGTAAACGACGTGGTGGTTTCCACGCCGATGGTGCTCAGCAAGGCATACGGCCCGGTTTCATTCACGGATGCCCAGACTTCATAACCCAAAAATGGTCCGCAAGGATTAACCGGAATAGTCCAGGTCAGCGTGACATCGCCGGAAAGGTTGTTGGTGGCGCAATAGAGCGACGGGGGCGCCAGGCTTTGCGCCCTGATGTCCAACGTGATGCTCAAAGCAAACATCAACGTAAAGGCAAAAAGCAAGAGTCTCCTGAAAACCATCGGCAATTTGAATCGGGGAAAATTGAGTTACCTGCAAATGGCATCAAACCACTTCGCCATTCCCCGGGACTTCCGGCCAACCGACTACCAATTCCAACAAATCCGATTCCCCAAGATAACGGTTGGCCAGTTCCTGCATTTGAACGGGAGTCACAGCCCGAATCGTATCCACCAACTGTTGAACGTAATCCATGGAAAGCCCGGCCTGGAGAATGCCTCTGACTGTGTCCGCCGCGCGGAAAGGTCCGTCAATGGAGCCCAGGATGGTTCCCAACAGGTAATTGCGCACCAGATCGAGCTCTTCACCACACCCGACGAGATCCG
>JANNSM010000080.1:0-3901 GCA_031402635.1 Bacteroidota bacterium
CATGAAGTTGTAGAGCGGCTTGAGCTGCTTCGCCTGGGCGTCCAGCAGCACTTCGCCGAGCCGGCCTTCTTCAAACACCTGGAAAGCGGCTTCGGTGGTTCCACCTTTGGAACTCACCGATTTTATCAATTCGTCGGGACCCGCCTCACTCTGGTTGAGGAGGTGGTAGGAGCCGAGCATGGTCTGGCTGACCAGCACGCGAGCGGTGGCTTCGTTTACACCCATTTCGACCGCTGCCCGGACCATTTGTGCTACGACGTAGAAAAAATAGGCAGGACCACTTCCGCTGATCGCCGTTACCGCGTCGAGCAGCGTTTCGTCTTCAAGAAAAACCGTTCTGCCGGTGGTGTCCAAAAGGGATTGAGCCAGATTGAGGTGATGGCGGTCCACATGGGAAAGCGCGCTGAAAGCGGTCATGCCCATCCCAATCCTTGCCGGCAGATTCGGCATTGCCCGGACAACGTTGTGATGCCCAAGCAGGCCGCTGATTCTTTCCATCGTGATCCCGGCCATGATCGAAAGAACGACTTGTTCAGCCTGGAGATTGGGCGCAAGGGAAGAGGCCAGGACAGCAAAATCCTGAGGCTTTACCGCCAGCACGATGACCTGGCTGGACTTGAGCAGGTGGTCCGGTGAGGCGATGACTTTCCCCAGGCTTTGGAGTTCAGGGCTCTCCCGGCGTTGGGCATCCTTTTCGACCAGCAATAAATGCTCTGCAGTGCAAAGACCGTATTGGCGAAATGAACGGGCATAGGTCAGGCCCATGTTCCCGCACCCGACAATGGCAATAGAAAGAGCTGACCGGTTCACGCGAATAATCTTTGAGGGACAAATGTAGTCCCCACGGGTGAACCCGGTCGTTTTACCGCGGCAATACGCGGTTACCGGCTAGCAGTCTTTGTAGGGAAATGCTGGCTGAACCAGGGCTCGGGCACGTCAAATTCAAACGAAACGGAAGCCAGACATGCAGTTGGCGCGGTGCCTTCATAAGTGCCTTCGATGCTGAATTTGTAGAAGCCCGGTTTTAGGTTCAGATCATACAGGTTCAGGATCCTTAAATCGGTAACGGGCAAAATTTTAGAAAAACTTCCGTCTTCTGAACTCAGGGTAAAAGTGCGAATGCGGTTGTTGGCAGCGTACTTCTCATCGTTGAGCTGATAACCATTGTGAATGTGCATCGCATGAGCGGGCTGGGTGAGTTCAAATCGGAGGAATTCACCGGTGCCGGAGCCATCGGCGTCTTCACACCAGGCCGTTTGCATCTGAAAACCTTTTTCCGGACCCAGGTCGAAAGCGAATACCGGATTACAATAACCGTTTACGGCAATGGCCGGACCTTCCGTTCGGTTGCAGGGCAGTGATGTAATGCGTTGAATGGCAGGATTGGGCATCATTGATGCCTGATCGGCGCCGTTGAACAGCGTCAGGTCAAATCCGGACAGGTGTTCGTATTCGGGAATTTCTGCGGTCATTAACAACCGGGGACGCTCTTCAACCTGGAACCCCGGGAATTCTTTCTGGCGGTCCAGCCAGGAAGAAGCGCTGATGTTGCGAATTGCCGTAGGAAAATAGATTTCGCTGGTTGAAAGTTCGCAGTCGCGATCACCGGCATCCCGATCGAAAAAGGCAATCCGGTCTCCTGCTTTTGTGCTGAGGTTTTCGATCAGCGTCACGTTGTTTTCCAGCCCTTCCTGATACTGTCGCTGGGCCAGGTTGACCGGCAACGCAACGATCGCCTCATCCATGTTGTTGACCAGAAAGAGTTGGTCAATGTTGCCATTCCACCGGTTTGGCCCCGCAAGCTCAAAAGGAGCATAATGTTGAGGTCCTAATTTCCCGGTGATCAGCGAAGGAAGTTTCAGTCGCATTTCCACAATCCGGTTTTCTCCCGGCTTGATCAATACTTCATGCTGTACCCTGACTTCCATGCAGAGCACTTGTCCGGTTCCCTGCCATTCCGGTCTTGCCGGATCTACCCAACGGAATTCGAGGAATATCTTTTTGGCGCTCAAAGGCGTTTTATCAATCTCCGCCTGGCAGGCTATGCCAAGTTTAGCGAGATCCATGGTGGTGATAAACTTGCGGATGAACAGTCTTTTTCCAAAGTTATTCTGGAGCTCTTGACGAGTATCGCTAAAGGGATTGGCAACCTTAAAATCCGTTGGGAAAACAGTGGCCAGCCGATCGAGAATCGGAGCCCGCAGTTCCGGCCTGAATTCGTTGAGGTAAAAGCGCATCGGCGTGATCATTTGCATGGCCTGATACTCCGTGGTCGTGTTTTTGAAATCCAGGACCAGGCGGTATTCCGCCAGCGTGTCCAGCTCTTTGAGTTGAACAAGTGCGTTTGACAAACTGACGCCGGGCAAATCTTTTTCCGGGAATGGAAGACCAGTAATGGAAGAAACGCCGCTGTAATGTTCAGCGTAGAGGGGTTGAATAACTACGCCAGCCGAAAAAATCAGAAGGAGAAGAAAGCGTTGCATGAAGATTGTGTTACATATCACCGAAACGGCATGAAAGCCCGGAAGTTACACGAAGTACCGGCCGAATTGGACAGGGTTGCTGACAATGCTCAGCGAATGTGTCCTAAAAGGCGCAGCTCATCTTGCTGGTATTCATTTATACCAATTTCATTAAGAATACTTTGTGTGTCTTTACCTAAAGTTGGTGCGGAATGTTTTGGCCATGCCGGGGTAAGGCTAAAATGCAGCGGAATCGGCACCCCGCCCGCACCGGCCTGCGGGGGTGTTTCCACAAGGCTGGGGTCCTGTAGCATACCATCAATCGCCCCCCCGCCCGCACCGGTCTGTGGGGTTGTTTCCGGGCTGCCTATCCCGCGCCGGTACCGGAAATGCGGATTGGCGTCCACCTCGGATAAATCGAGTACCGGGCTCAGGCAACAATCGGCTTTTTCCCCAATGGCGGCCCACTGTTCGCGATCCCGGCCGGCGAAAAGAGTTTCCAGATCGCTGCGAAGGGCGCGCTGGGTGTCCGGATCCGGAACCAATCTGTTGGCCCAATCCGGGACCCCGGCAGCCTGACAGAAACGAAGCCAGAACTTGGGCTCCAACGCACCCAAAGCCATGAAACCGCCATCGCGGCACCGGTAAATTCCATAGGTAGCCAGCCCGCCGGACAGCGGACCGCGACCGGGCACCGGTAGCTGACCGCTGGCTTCATATTCTGCGAAAGGCAAAACGGCAAGCGTCCTGACCGCATCGGTCATGGAGATATCTACTTGCTGACCGCGGCCAGTCTTTTCGCGGTACCACAGCGCTGCCAGGATGCCTGCCAGGGCAGGATACGAGCCTCCGGCAATATCGGCGATTTGCAGTCCGGGTTGAATGGGATGCCCGCCGGAATCCGTGGTCAGAGAAAGTACACCGGAATAACCCAGGTAGTTCAAATCGTGACCGGCCCGGTCAGCGTAATCGCCGGACTGGCCATAACCGGTGAGTGAAGCGTAAATGATTCCGGGATTTCTTTTGCTGGCTTCTGCGTAACCCATCCCGAGTGAGTCCAGTATTCCGGGCCGGAAGGATTCAAGAACCACATCCGCCGTTTCCACCAGTTTAAAGAAAATTTCCACGCCTTGGGGACTCCGCGTGTTCAGGGCAAGGCTTCGCTTGCTGCGGTTCAACGCCAGGTAGTATGCAGACTGTCCGTCCTGAAAGGGCGGATAGTGGCGGACATAATCCGGCTCATCCGGCCGTTCGATTTTAATCACATCGGCTCCCATATCCGCCATCATCATTCCGGCCAGTGGTCCGGGCAGCAACCGGCTCAGGTCAAGGACCCGCAGACCCTGAAGGGGACCACGAATTTGTTTTGAACTGCTTTCGTTAGATGAAGGATCGGGGACAGGGAGTCCACTGTTTAAATCGCTCATGACCAGCGGCGG
>JANNSM010000081.1:0-3126 GCA_031402635.1 Bacteroidota bacterium
GCAGTTGTTTGCCCAGCATGGCCGGACCAAACTCCGAGCGTGGAGAATTAATATTCAGATTGCTGATCCGACACGGAATTCCCCCGGCAGCCAACTGCTCCCAAAGGTTGCACGCATCAACTCCGAAAGGGCCCCGGGTATCTTCAGGTCGAAGGATGGAGTACGCCTCAAACTGCTTTCGCGCTTCTTCTATTTTGCCGTTGCGCAGAAGTGCCTGTGCGTAAAACAACAGATGTTGGGGCTCAGCCATACCGGTGGCAACCACACGAGCATACCCGCGTTCGGCGCCGGGGTTGTCGCTGGTCAGCCGGTAGCAATCCGCCAATCGAATACTCGCCTGAAGATTATCCCGCTTTTCGAGTGCGGATTCATACAGGGGAATAGCTTCATGGAAAGCCAGACTTTCATATAATTTATTAGCCCGCCCAACCAGTGCTGACTGGGCGTAAACACCGGTGCCCCTGGTCAAAAAACCGAGCAGTATCAGCAGGCACAGGAGCGATATGGTTCTGTTGGCGGGCATACGGAATCAGAAATACCGAATATAGCGGGGGGTAACCCAGGCATCTTTGTTAAAACGAAGTTCATAACGCAGCATGACCTCATGCGAGCCGGTTTCCTGGGTGCGCAGATCGGTGAACGTAAAATCGTAGGCATATCCAGCCATAAGCTGATCGGTAATCTGATACTCCGTCATCAGGTTATAAGAATCGCCAACCCGGTAACCGGCCCCCAACCAGAGCTTGTCCAGAAAGAGAAAACTGAGGTTGACATCCAGGTCAAGTGGCGCGTCAATTCCATCCCCTCCAACCCACTTCAACAGGGCACTCGGGCGAATTTTCACATTCTCGGTCAGGTCAAAAACGTGGCCTCCCATGAAATACAAATGCCGGTAAAGGAAAGCCGTCTGGTTATCGTCAAAGTCACCCAGTCGGGTCAGGTCGTTTTTGGCGGCATGCGGCATGGATACTCCTGCAAAACTTCGTTCAGAATTCCAGTAAACCCCAAATCCAATATTGGGAAACAGCGCACTGAGATCGGATTGGAGCAAAACATCATCAGGATCCTGTGGATTCAACTCTGTTACGGCGTTTTTATAATTGATGAATCCTCCCTGCAAAGCCACGGAAAGTTTGCTGCGGTCTCCGAGCGGCAGGCGGTATCCTACATCAACGTATAAGGCTGTTTGGGAAGAGACTCCTAACCGATCGGAAAAAAACAGGGCACCCAAAGCGAGGCGATTATTACCTACAGGGCTGTGCAAAGCAAGCGAAACCGTGCGCGGTGCTCCGGAAAATCCGGTCCACTGATGGCGGTACAATGCCGTACTGCTAAACACTTCGCGGCTCCCGGCATAGGCGGGATTCAGCGCCAGTTTATTGAAGTTAAACTGTGTGAAATGATAATCCTGCTGGGCTTGGAGCAGAGCGGATAATCCTATGGCGAGGATCAGCAATACCCAGTTTAGCGAGGGAATATTTTGCCGTACTGCCAAATGCCCGCTTGTATTTTTTCCAGCTTTCATCGGTAGATAGCAATGAACCCTGCAAATGGTGTGCTGCCATCGCCGAGTTGAAGTACATAATAGTAAGTTCCGTCAGGAAGGTTGCCGTTTCGATAGGTACCGCCCCAATCATTGAGGTAGGGTTGCGCCGAATAGACTTCATCGCCCCAACGGTTGAAAACCGTGAGCCCATTGTTGGGATAATTTTCGAGACCGGTAATGACGAAGAAATCATTTGATCCGTCACCATTCGGGGTAATGACGTCCGGGATAAAGAATCCAGGTTCTACACAGACAACCACAATGGCCGTATCGCACAAGCCACCGGGATCGCAGATAAAGTAGCTGAACGTATCACAACCGAAGAATTCCGGATTCGGCGTATAGGTCACCGTGCCATCCGGATTGAGGACGGCCGTACCGTTGGCAGGATCGTCCAGAAGGGTTACCGTAAGCGGATCACCGTCCGGATCAAAATCATTGGCCAGGATATTGATCACTACCGGGGTGTCTTCCGGAGTTGACGCAGTATCATCAACGGCAACCGGTGGCTGGTTGGGGTCAACACCCGCATTGGGGTTGAAAACCACAAAATAAGCCCAGGCGGTATCGCAACGCAGGTCATCAAGGCAACTGGATACGGTGTCACAAACAACATAACGAAGGCTATCCGTTCCGGTAAACCCGTCACCAGGAACATAAGTTACGGTGCCATCCGAATTCACTGTTGCTGTTCCGGAGAATGGTCCTCCTACAACTTCCGGACCCAATAAATCATGGCCGCTCGGGTCAAAATCATTGTCGAGCAAATCAACCCCGATTGGGGTATCTATTACAACAAGATAAAAATCATCAAATGCCGCCGGAGGCAGGAAAGGTGGAAGTACGTGAATGACCAGCAAACCTTCCGTGCAATTTCCATCGGGATCACAGGCCTGATAACCAATGGTCACAACACCGGTAAATCCGTCCGGAGGGATGTAAACTATTTTCTGATCGTCTGTTGCTATGGCAATTCCGGTTACCGGAGCTAATGTGATGGATATTTCCAGATCATCGCCATCCGGATCAATATCGTTGATCAGCACTTCCGTCACCACGAGCAGACAGGCCAACGTAGAGGTGCTGTCGTTGTTAACCACCGGGAAGTTATTGGTGGAACCAACCGTAATTAAGACAAAGGCAGTATCGCATAATCCTGCCGGATCACATGCGACATAGAAAATGGTATCGTTAATTCCACCAGGACCCGAAACATAGGTCAAGGTACCGTCCGGATTCAGGGTTACACTTCCACCTGAAGTAGGACCGCCAATGATGCTTACCGATAGCGGATCGCCATCGGGGTCGCTATCGTTGCCAAGAATGACAATTGTTATTGGTATACCGGGCTCGGTACTGGCGTAATCGTCAACTGCAGAAGGCGCTTCATTGACCGGGGTGACGGTGATAAACACAACAGCATCATCACAGAGTCCTGTAGCATCACAGACCTGGTAGGTAAACACATCCAGGCCGCTGAAACCGGGTTCAGGAACATAAATGGCAGAACCGTCAGGAAGGAAAGATACCGTTCCGTTCAGTGGCGGGGTCAACAGAACGGGCAGACCAAGATCGCCGTC
>JANNSM010000082.1:0-3954 GCA_031402635.1 Bacteroidota bacterium
TTGCTCGGCAACCTCTTTTTCTGGACCCTTCTGATCACGGGAATTGTCTTCATCATCACCAATATTTTGCTCTTTGTTTTTGCCTACCAGTACCGGTGGAAAAACGACCGCAAAGCCGAACACATTTCTCACAACAATACGCTGGAGTTTATCTGGACGGCAATTCCTGCGGTTGTGCTGACCTTCCTGGTGGTGCTTGGCCTTCGCGCCTGGAACCAGATCACGAGTTCAGAGTCCGAAGACGCTTTGGTCTTTGAAATCACCGGACAGCAGTTTTTCTGGTCTTCCCGTTATCCTGGTCCCGACGGAGTGCTGGGCCTGAGAGATTACAACCTGATTTCCGCAGAAAACCCACTCGGGATTGCTACTCCGGAGTTCATTGACCACAAACGGGTTGATCTGCTAACACGGCTCCGTTCACTCAACGAGCGCGAAACGGTCCTTCCAAAGCTTATTGGAGAAACCCGCTACTTCGTTGCTCACCACCCGAATCCTATTCCGGTGGATTCTGCAAAAAAAACGCTCAAGATCCTGCTGAAAGAGCAGGATGAAATGCCGGCATTGCTGAAAAGAACCCGTGACCACTACCGCCGCATCATGGACAAATTCACTCCGGAATACCTTGCCAGCGCTGACGTGGCGCCTTTGGTTAAAGCCGGTTATGATGACTTCATGCCTTCCGAACTGCATTTGCCGGTCAACCGCGAAGTGATGGCTCGGATCACAGCGCTCGATGTGCTCCATGACTTTTACATTCCCTACATGAGTGTGAAAATGGACGCTGTGCCCGGAATTCCTACCCGCTTCAAGTTCACCCCGACAATCACGACGGAAGAAATGCGGGTAATTCTTTCTGACAATCCGGAGTGGCAGCGCGTTGACGATGGCGCTACAGAACCCCGTTGGAAGAATTTTATTTACGAAGTGGCTTGTGCTGAGCTCTGCGGCAAAGGTCACAATTCTATGCGCTACCTGCTGGATGTTGATACGGAAGAGGAATACGGCGCCTGGCTGGGCCAGCAGACCGCTTTCTTCGACCTTCAGAAAGAATCGCTGATCAAGTGGGAAGATGCTGAATACGAGAAATGGGAAAAGACCTATGTCTATGTTGACAGCCCGGCTCACCCTGAGGAGCATGGTGCCGATGGCGCAACAGAGCATGCTAAAGCTGGAGAAAGCGATGCTGGAAGTAAAGAACATGACGCGGCCAGCGCCATGATTACCCGATAATTTTTTCTCACGGAATACTGCTGGTATTTTTTTAAATTTTTGACGAATGGCTAACGCAACCGTATCAAAAGTAGCTACGCAAAGTCACCTTGATGATCAGCACCACGGCGAACATCACCACGAGCCGGGTTTCATTGGTAAATATGTTTTTTCTCAGGACCACAAAACCATTTCGAAGCAATTTCTGATTACCGGTATTATCTGGGCAATCATTGGAGGGGCGCTATCCGTGCTCTTCCGAATCCAATTGGGCTACCCGGATACCGACCTGACCTGGATGAAGCCGATTCTTGGTAAGTGGCTGGATGAAAGCGGTCGTATCCTTCCGGAATTCTATAACGCACTGATCACCATGCACGGCACCATCCTGGTGTTCTTCGTGCTGACGGCAGGGTTGAGCGGTACATTCTCCAACCTGTTGATTCCGCTTCAACTCGGCGCCCGGGATATGGCCAGCGGTTTTATTAACATGCTTTCTTACTGGTTCTTCTTCCTTTCCGGTGCGGTCATGTTCATTTCATTCTTTGTTCCAACCGGCGCCGCTTCCGGCGGATGGACGATGTATCCACCGCTGTCAGCCCTTCCCCAGGCCAACACCGGCTCAGGATCTGGCACTGACCTATGGATTCTTTCCATCGTATTATTCATTGTCTCGGTCTTGCTGGGCGGGTTGAATTACGTCACAACCGTAATTAACCTGCGAACCAAGGGCATGTCTATTTTCAGGATGCCGCTCACTATCTGGGCGTTCCTGTTCACGGCCATTATAGCGCTGTTGTCTTTCCCCGCGCTGCTTGCAGCCGGTGTGCTACTGTTGTTTGACCGGGGTCTCGGAACGTCATTTTTCCTCTCGGAGATTTATACCGGAGGAGAAGCGCTGGCCAATTCAGGTGGCAGCCCGATCCTTTACCAGCACTTGTTCTGGTTCCTTGGCCACCCCGAAGTTTACATCATCATTCTGCCCGCCATGGGCATTGTTTCCGAGGTCCTCGCGGTGCATTCCCGCAAGCCCGTCTTCGGGTACAAAGCGATGATCTATTCGATTTTCGCCATTACCGTACTTTCTTTCCTGGTCTGGGCTCACCACATGTTCGTGACAGGTCTGAACCCTTTCCTGGGTTCTATCTTTGTGATCTTTACGCTGCTCATTGCGATCCCATCGGCCATCAAAGTCTTTAACTGGATTGTAACGCTTTACCGTGGAAATATCCGGTTCACACCGGCCATGCTTTTTGCCATAGGTTTTGTTGCGTTGTTCATCGTCGGCGGTCTGACCGGGATATTCCTCGGAAACTCCGCCTTGGACATTGATTTGCACGATACCTATTTTGTGGTGGCACACTTTCACCTGGTCATGGGTGTGGCCGCATTCTTCGGCACTTTTGCCGGCGTTTACCATTGGTTCCCCAAGCTGTTCGGGCGCTTTATGAATCGAACGCTGGGCTACATCCACTTCTGGGTTACCATCGTGGCGGCCTACCTCATCTTTTTCCCGATGCACTTCATGATCGGGTTGCCCCGCCGTTATCCTTCGCACGAAAACTTCCAGTTCGCCGACATGTTTGGGGAATTGAACAGTTTCATATCGTTGATTGCCATCATTTCTTTTGTAGCGCAGTTGCTCTTTGTCTTCAATTTCTTCTACAGCATTTTCAAAGGGCGAAAAGTGCGCGAACTCAACCCATGGGGAGCAACTACTCTGGAGTGGACTACTCCAATACACCCGAAGCACGGCAACTGGCCTGGCGAGATCCCCCACGTTTATCGCTGGCCTTACGACTACGGTGTAAACGGCAGGGAGTTCATTCCCCAGTCAGAGCCTGAACCCGGTTTTGTGCCAGAGCCGGAGCCCGTACACCGCGACCCGGATAATGAAAATAACTAACGAAAGCGCCTGAATGAACCATGTCGGATGTTAACACGATGAACTCCCGGACCCTGACTTCCAGCCGTATTGGTATTTGGAAGGACCTGGCGGCGCTGATCAAACTGCGCCTGTCCGTCATCGTTGTGTTTTCTGCAGCCATGGGCTATGTTCTCGCGGCCGGCCAGGGTTTTGTCTGGGCAGACTTTTTCTTTCTGCTGCTGGGAGGCCTGTTGATTACGGGGTCCGCCAATGCGCTAAACGAAGTGATCGAACGGGATACGGATGCCCGGATGACGCGCACCGCCAACCGCCCGCTCCCCGCCGGCCGGATGACCATTGGAACCGCTCTGCTCATTGCGGGCGTTTGCGGGGTTGCAGGTGTCGCCATGCTCTGGTGGGCATTTCAGCCGTTGGCCGCATTGCTTGGTGCGTTGTCCCTGCTTTCCTATGCCTTTATCTACACGCCGCTGAAGCGCATCAGTCCTGTGGCTGTTTTTGTCGGAGCATTTCCTGGAGCCATTCCGCCAATGATTGGCTGGGTGGCTTTTAGCGGAGCGATCGGACCGGAAGCGCTGGCTTTGTTTTCCATCCAGTTTTTCTGGCAGTTTCCGCATTTCTGGGCCATCGCCTGGTTAGGCCGAGATGATTACGCAAATGCTGGTTTTGACCTTCTTCCCGATTCCTCTGGCAGAACAAGAGCAACGGCTATTCACATCATCATTTACACGGCTGTTCTTTTGCCGGTTGGGCTTTTGCCTTTCTGGCTGGGGATGACCGGTTGGATTTCCGCTGCCGTAGTTTCCGGATGCGGTTTTTTTTATACTTTTCAGGCCATTCGCCTTTACCAGACTTGTCAG
>JANNSM010000083.1:0-8137 GCA_031402635.1 Bacteroidota bacterium
ACCGTCCGTCACCCGTCAGGTACATTGACCCGAAATGGAATTGCGATCGTCAATGAGCTGAATAGCACCACCTGGCACTTGTACAGTTTTATTGATGGTGACCTCGGAATCTTCAACGCTGATTCGCTTAAAGGTCGGTTCGACAATGTTTCCGGGCTGTACATGGCTACTTCTGACCTGAGGCTGAAATCCGGAATCCGTAACATCGGTTCGGTCAGTCAGCAATTAGCCCGGTTGCAACCCAGACGCTATGTCTATCGCAGTGACGTCGCCGCACATGAATATTATGGCTTCATTGCTCAGGAAATCGAACAGGTATTCCCCGAACTCGTGCACCGGGATAATGAAACAGGATTGCGCACGGTGTCTTATACCGAACTTATTCCCCTGACAATCGCTGCCTGGCAGGAAGAACAACAGCGCAATCAGGAACAGGAAGAAATTCTGGCTGACTTGCAGAATAACCTGGAGCTTGCCCTGGTCCGGATCGGTGATTTAGAAAATGCCCTTACCTCGTGTTGCCGTGCAGGCGAAATGCAGGGCCAACGTCTGCAAGCCACCCCCCTTGATGGTCAGGCACAACTGGGACAAAACATTCCCAATCCTTTCCAGGCCAGCACCGATATTCCTTATTTTCTGCCGGCAGGATCCGGGGTAGCGGAAATTCGAATTCTCGATCTTGACGGGCGAATCCGCGAGCGACTTAGGTTACCAGCCCAGGGATTTGGCCAGGTTACCTTTCGCCATGAGGGATGGCCGGCGGGCACCTATCTGTACGGACTTTTTATTGAAGGAAGGCCGATTCAAATCCGGGAAATGCTGTTGATGTAAGCAGTGACTTCCAGGCGTTTAAAACAGTCTTTTAAAACGCGTCAGCAAAACCAATCTGTAACCACAACTAAACAAAGAACCCGGTCAGCGACAAAGCTGTCCGGGTTCTTTGTTTTTAGATAATTAACCGGGTTAATCCGTTCCGCTTTCCCGCTACCCGGAATTACCGGAACTATCGGAATTTAGGGTTGCTGGAACTTTTGGACCAACCGAAGCTTATCGGACCAAAGCGATTTTGCCGGAATCCGTTTTACCGTTGGCTTCGAGGCGATAGATGTAAGTTCCCGAAGGCTGATTATCCATGGTAAACTGGTAATCATGGCTACCTGCTTCAAGCTCACCTGGCGTCCACTGATGAACCACCCGACCGGTCAGATCATATACGGTCAATCTTGCTTCTCCGGTTTGGGGGAGATAAATTCTGAATTGGGCAGCATCCGAGATAACGCTAGGCAGGGCCGTAGCGATAATCTCTTCGTTCGGAGTTTCTGACCCGCGCAGGAAAATGCCAGCCGGAACCTGAATAATGGATACTTTTTCAGAAAATGCATTGGCATCCTCAACTTTCAGCACTACATACAGCAGGCTGTTAGGAGCATCAAGGTAATAGTTGGTGCGATCCATGAGCAACTCTCCGGCACGATTGGAAGAAGGAATAAACTCATCGTTTTCGTCTACCAGATAAGCGCCATATCCCGGATCAAGCGAGATTTTCACAGCAACGTAACCTTCAGCAATTCCGGAAGCTTCCAGGTGAAATAACAACGGTAATGCTCCCAGCGGCGGAGCGAGAAAAGTCATCCGGTAGCGGTTGTTTTTTGGCAGGTACTGGTACTGTTCGTAAGACTCCGGAGTTTCATAGGTATAAAAAAGGCTTCGGTTTCCCCCAACTTGCTTGACATCCACATCACCAATGGGTTTAGCGCTACCATATTCTGAATACACTTTAAAGAAAATGTACTCATCCATTGGACAGGTTATGGAGGAATTGCCTTCATCCGTTACGCAGGATGGCACGGACAAGGCATAGGAATCGTGAAAAATCAGGGCTGGAGCACCACCTGTCAGGCTGCCATCTTCATCGCGAATAGCACCTTCCATGATCGGGAAAGATTTGAATGCCGCTCGCGGACCGGTAGAATTGTAAACCCGTATGTTTCGTACAGCAACATTGGGTCCGGCAACAGAATCTTCATAGTGAAAGATTGCATCCGGGAATCCGTAAAAACTCACATCTTCTACCAAATGGTCTTTCTTTTGGCCAAAGGTGGGCACCGTATTGATTGCACCATATCGCTTTGCCGGAGGCACTACCGGGTTGTCGGATTGATACACAACGGTGCTGCTTTTCAAGTCAGCCCGCATGAGCATGGCTCCGGAGCCGTTGTCGGACAACATGGCGTTGGTAGCCACTTGTCCGTATTCTTCCAACCAAACTCCACTCACCGAATTCTTGTAGGCCGTCAGACCGTCAAAATTGTACGTGGCGCCAGGAATGGCATCCGTTCGGATAAACAAGCCATGTCCACGCGTCAGTGGAGGATAACGCTCGTTGACCGTAACCGAAAAGTAGGAGTAGTTAGAATGTGAAATGTTGTTCAGGAAGAAATCCGGGCGAAGACTAGTGGCGGTGCCAACCCCGTCGTAAAAGAATCCGATACCGTCCATGCTTCCGGCTGCGTGATTACCCTGAATAATCTGGTTGGGATTTTTCATCCAGAATACGCCTGGACGGGATTCACTTTGAGCGGAGAAGCCGACTATCGTCGAATTTGGGAAAGCGTAATCTTCATAGCGGACAATTTGTTTGATCAAAATGCCCAGGTTGTCGAGGATCACATTATCCTCTTCATCGCCGTCTTCTGCAATCACGTATCCGTGGGAACGGATATCATAGATCACGTTTCCCTGAAGGGTAACACCATCGGTGCCGTGAATAACCATACCACGGTGAAAAGAATGGTGAACACTATTGTAACGCGAATAATTGTCGTAGCGCGATCCGCTCAGGTGCCAATGGCAAGGGTAACGACCTTGTTTGGTGAACTGCCCCATCCTGAAAAATTCCACCCCTTCCATATAACCGTTACCACCGCTCATCACCATAAGATGACCGCCAAAAGACGTTGCTTCAGAAGCTTCATTGCCTTCAATGAGAATATTGCGGGTAAGCAGACCGACTTCGGCGCGCATATCCAGGGGCTTTCCGTCAACAATCTGAACCTCGCCGAAGTGTTTAAATTGAGCGGCAGGTGTGAAGGTAACAAGGCGTCCTGTTGAGGATACAACAGTTACTTCTTCTGCTTCGAGCGGGCTGGTCCCGGACGGAGCGATGACAATTTTGTCTCCCGCGCTCCAGGTGCTGTTTTCCACCAGGCGGAGCGAGGTCTGACCGGGCATAATGGTTCTGTCCAAGACGGACCAGGACAGTTCGTCCCGGCTGATCCCGTGTAAATCCAGGATACCACCGTCCATGACTAAAACAAATTTTCCGCCCATTCCAAGACCCAAAACATCCACGTCAGCACCGGTTAGTGTAATCCTTGCAGGATTGGTGTGAGGAGCGGCAACAGTCCCAATTTCGAGTTTGCCTCCCATCATAATCATGACCCATTCTGTGGTCAGGTGAAGGGGAACTTCGGCAAAACGCAGGGTACCCCGGATTTTCAAACCGGCCAGAGCGGGTGGATTGACATCCAGAATGATGGATTGTCCTGGCGGGATGGTCACCACACTTCCAGCCTGTGGCACGACTCCCCCCGGCCAGGTGGAGGGGCTGCTCCACAGGTTATCTGCTTTGGCGATGAAACTGGTGAATGTCAGGGCAAGAACAAGAGAAAAGAAACGATTTAAGCGCATTTTCATGTGGGGATGTGGAAATCGAAGTTGTTCCATGATAAAGAGGGGTGTTGGAGAGATCTAATAACCCTTCAAATTAATCCTTGAACATGCAGAAGGGTATTGCAGGAGCAGGCTAATTGAATAAGTGGATTTGGCATAAGCGTGACCTGCAATACGATATATGCTGTCAACTAAACAAGGCCGTTATCCATAACAAGATTAGTGAATCTACTTTGCTTTATTTAATTCCAGGAGTTATTTGTGACTGATATACATTTCGTTTTCAAGTCGAATAGGCTATAGCTATTGTAAAATTGTGACTTGATAAAAAATTAAAAATTACCTGTAAAAATCCTGATTAATGAGATATTATAATGACTTGATAGCATTTTTTATTCCCTTTTTGTGACTGTACTTTTATAATTAAATCAGCTCAAAATGTGGGTATCTCTGTGGAAAATACACCATGGCATGGTACAATTTTTTTTGGTCTCAATCCCGGCATTCCCGTTTAATAAAGTGAAAACAATGGAGCCCCATACGATTAAAAGGATGAATTCGTACTTTCTATCCATACGAAATAAAAGTAATTTTGAAGCCGACTATGGACTTACGCCCCTTTTTCAATACGGCGGTTTCTGCCAACTGTGTAGTATTTGGCTTTGACGGGCATTTTCTCAATGTGCTGGTGATTGAGCGCGTGCGGGAACCCCAGAAGGGTGCTGATGCCCTTCCCGGCAGACTCATGCTTCCCGAAGAAGATGTGGAAGAAGTGGCCATTGATGCGGTGCGGAGCATCACAGGGATAGAGGAACCCTATCGCAAACAGGTTCGGGCTTTCGGGGATATGTCCCGGCACCCGGCAGGGAGGGTGATCTCCGTAGCCTACTATGTGTTGGTTCGGATGAACGAGATCACGCTCCGGGAAGCGACGTTTGCCAACAATCCGCGCTGGTACAGGCTGGATGATGTTCCCAAACTGGCCTTCGACCACAACGGCATCATCGAATCCGGACTCCGCCGCCTTCGCAAGCGCCTGCTCCAGCGCCCGGTAGCCCTGGAGATGTTGCCGGAAAAGTTCACCCTTCCCCAATTGCACCGTCTCTACGAAGACCTGTTCCGGTCAAATTTCGACAAACGGAATTTCCGCCGGAAAATTCTGTCTTCGGGCATCTTTGTTCCACTGGAGGAATTCCAGGAGAACGGACAAAACCGTCCGCCGCGGCTTTACAAGGCGGATCCCGAGGTCTATGCCCGTCTCCGCTCGGAAGACACCCAATTCGCCCCCGATCTCTAAGCCGTTTGGTAAACCTTTATTAACCGTTGAGTAACTGTTGAGCAGCCGTTGAGTAACCGTTGAGTAACCGTTGAGTAACTGTTGAGTAACTGTTGAGCAGCCATTGAGTTACTTCAGACCACAGCCAAGGGCCGCATCTCCCGAGCTGAAAGCGTTGCTCATCAACCTTTATCCGGGATTGGAAATCCGGTCAATTGACTGGTACACCGGATTGCCATGGTTCCTTTCCGGATTTAATTGGGTCAGTGGCATAACCCTGCCGGGAACCTGGACGAGAAGCCGGGTTAGTATTTACCTGCGTAATTGGGAACCCTCCGATCCGGTTTGGGTAGCCCTGGCTGTTCACGAGGCTTTTCACGCCCTTCAAATGCAGGAGGCATCGGAGCGCTTTCCCTGGCACTGGGGAACCTGGCATCCGTTCCTCGCCGTTTATCTCGCTTCCTGGACGCGGCATGGCTACCGGCGACACCCGCTGGAGATGCCGGCTTACAATTACGAAGCAGCATTCAGCGAAGCATTTGAAGAATTGGAAAATCCGGAAGCCTGGGAATATCCGGATTGCCTGGCCCTCATGACGGGTCCGGTTCCGGCTGAATTAGTTTGCCACCATGCAGGTTTTACTTACCGTGACCAGACCTGGCGGTTGATTCCTGCGCTGCTGATTCTGGTGCCGGCTGGTTTTATCCGCCCGGTTGGCGATGCGGTGATTTCCCTGATGATGTTTCCAAGTAGACTTTCCCGGAACATTCCGACGGGGCTCCGGCACCGCGGGCAATGACCAAACCGATCCGATAGGTTGCCGCGTTGCCGCCTGCTATCTTCGCGCCGTGCAGGAAAACAACCGCCGCGATGCCATCCTTCGCGATTCGCCCTGGAGACTTTTCTTCCGTTTATCCATGCCCGGCATCCTGGGTATGCTGGTTATCAGTCTGAATAACTTTGTGGATGCCCTTTTTGTCGGGCAACTCGTGGGTCCGAATGCACTGGCCGGAGTGGCGCTGGCTTTTCCTCTGACCCTGCTCACGGCGGCGTTCACTTCGCTGGTATCTGTAGGCTCTTCTTCCGCACTGAGCCGTGCACTGGGCGAAGGCGACCCGTACAAGCCGGGAAAAATTGCCGCCAATGTGCTTTGGCTTTCCGTGGGTAGCAGCGTGGTCCTGACCGCATTCGGGTACCTGCTGGCCGACGAGCTCATGCATCTGGTCGGTGGAGCAGGCGAGCAGGCGGAATACGGCGCAGCGTATTACCGCGTTTTTATCCTGGCCACCATTTTCCGGATGCCAGCCCTTTGCGGCAATATGCTGATCAGGGCCGAAGGGCATATCCGGGAAGCCATGCTTTATGTTTCGATTGCCATGATCGTCAATATGGGCCTGGACCCCCTGTTTATTCACACGTTTGGCTGGGGCGTAGAAGGAGCCGCCTGGGCCAACAACGTTTCCATGATCGTTTACTTTATGCTCAACGCGAGCTATTACCTCCGGGGGAAAGCCAGTTATATCTTGCAGCGCAGTCAGTTGGGTTTTCATCCTGCGCTGCTGCGGGATATCATCAGCGTGGGGATTTCCGCTTCCATGATGCAGTTTATGTTTTTGATCCAGAACGCGGTGGTCTTCAACACCATGCGCGCTCACGGCAATGACCAGGACGTGGCCATTATGGCCGCCTGTTACCGGATCATTATGCTGGCTGTTGTTCCGGTTTTTGGCTTGGTTCAGGCCTTCCAGCCCGTGGTGGGTATCAACTACGGAGCTGGCCTTTACCGTCGCGTGATTCAATCCGCCTGGGTTTTTATTCTGGCCGGTACACTCTTTGAAACGGCCATTTGGCTCCCGATGGAAATCTGGCCCCGGCCTTTCCTGGCAATGTTACTGCCGGCCTTCCCGTTTGAGCCGGAGCATTTCGCCCACTTTCGCATCATTATTGCCACCCTTCCCACCCTTCCCCTCTTGTTTCTTTCCGTAAGTTTTTTCCAGTTCATGGGCAAAGGCGTGATCTCCGGATTTCTGATTGGTGGACGGCAGGTTCTGTTTTTTATTCCGGTTGTCTGGTGGTTTGCACGGCTTTTTGGTATCGGTGGTGTTTATTTGGCCCATCCAGCTGTTGATGGGTTGGCTTTTCTGCTCAGCGTCGCCGCCATGGTTTTTGAATACCGCCGTCTCCGGCAGTTGGCGGTTGAAGCAGAGGCGGTTCCCACACCAGGGTAGAGCGGTGAGGCAGTTCCGCCTGACCTCCTGCACCGATTTTAAAATCCATGCCTGCATCCGTTCCTGCACCGCTGCCTGCTGATCCGCTTCAAGTGCTGGCCCGTTATTGGGGTTACCCGGTTTTCAGGCCTTTGCAGGAAGAAATCATCCGGGGTGTGCTGGAGAACCGCGACACCATGGCGCTCCTGCCCACCGGAGGCGGCAAATCCCTCTGCTATCAGGTACCGGCACTTTGCCGTCCGGGAGTTTGCCTCGTGATCAGTCCGCTGATCGCCCTGATGAAGGATCAGGTCGCCGCCCTGCGCAAACGGGGAATTGCCGCGGCCGCAATCTTTTCGGGCATGCACGCCCGCGAAATTGATTCAAGGTTGGATGCGGCGGCTTCCGGCCACCTCAGGTTGCTTTACCTGAGCCCGGAGCGTTTGGTCACCGACCGCTTTCTCGGTCGTCTTGACCGTATGCCGGTCTCCCTGATCGCCGTGGATGAAGCACACTGTATTTCCGAATGGGGTCACGATTTCCGGCCGGCCTACCTGCGCATTGTGGATCTGAGGCAGCACCTCGAAAAAGTGCCGCTGCTCGCCCTGACAGCCAGCGCAACGCCGGAGGTCCGCGACGAGATTTCCCGCCGGCTTGAGCTGCGCAATCCGGCATTTTTTCAGGCCAGTTTTGCACGAACCAACCTGAGCTGGGTGGTGCGGCAGACGGAGTCAAAAAAACAGCGCCTGGTTACCATGTTTACCAAAGTGGGTGGAACGGGTTTAGTCTATACCAAAAGCCGCCGCCGAACCCGGGAACTTTCCGACCTGCTTTCCGCACGCGGAATTTCTTCATCGTATTACCATGCCGGGCTGGAAGCAGATGTTCGGGAGGCGCGTCAGGACGGCTGGATGAAGGGCAATATCCGTGTCATGGTTTGCACCAATGCCTTCGGCATGGGCATTGACAAACCCGACGTGCG
>JANNSM010000084.1:0-2878 GCA_031402635.1 Bacteroidota bacterium
GCAGGAGAGCGCGGACCCGCTAACGACGCTTGATTCGAACGAGGGGTACGCGAGCAGGCTCATCGGCTCGCCCGCCACTATCCTCCGGCGCATGCGCGCATTCCGGGAGCTCGGCGTGGATTGTTTCCACCTCGCGCTGCACGACGAGCTGTTCAACCGCGCCGTGTAGCATGCTGCCTGATCAATTTCTTGCTGTCAATTTACACATTCAACCACGTCAGGGTTTCCTCGTATTCCCTGAAGGAAGGGGTACTTGCAACCCTTTGCCGGAGGTAAAGCATGATCTCCCTTTCCCCTAAATGATTGAATTCGCCAAAGTAGATAAGCTTTTGGATATCTTGATCTGACGTTTCTCCAACTCCGTATTGTTGATGTCAAAGCGCAATGTGCTGTTGTCCAACACTAAGAAACTGAAACCAGCACCTTTCTTAAATAAACCTTCGCGCTCCGTTATCACCATCACGGCCTTGCCATTAGTGGTTTTTAAAAGATCATCCAACTGGCTGCTTTTGGAGTCTGACAGGTAAACGATGTTGGCTTCACCCACCTGAGATGCTTCTTCTGCCTGGGTAACGACTATTTTCATTCCATTCACATCCTTTGTTGCTGAGACTTTCAAAAGTTCATCATACACTTTTGATTTCCCCAGAACCACAATTTTAAATTCACCTTCATGCACCGGCCAGTTTGAATACTTGGCAATACTGAAAATGAAAACAGAATAGGCCTGGTGATTGGTGGTCTGGGCTTTTGCTAAGAAGCCGGAGAACACGAACAAAGCGCCTACAATTATTTTTACGGCAAATCTCATACGGCTAGTTCTTTTTAAAGTTCAACTGATAGGTAAGTCTAAAAACATATTCCCTGCTTCGGCCCGGAATGGGTGCAAAGCCGCCATTATAGGCTTGGGGAATTGCTGGTCGCTGATTGAATAGATCATATACACCGGCACCTATGGTAAGTCCATCAATAATGTTCTTGTAATTAAAAAATGCATTCAACAAAACATAAGGATTCAATTGGTTTGACACATAATTCCCATCTCCATCAATAGCATTGTAAGCATATCGTTTGCTGGCATAAATCATAGATGGACTAAAATGAAGTTTATCCATCAATTGAAAACTTGAGTTTAGCGTTACTTTGGTGGCGGGGAATCCAACAAACACATTGGAGGTTTGAGGTACAGTATATGTATCCACCGTGTTGTTGCTATTCGCCCGGCTAAAGGAATACGAGGCATTCAAATACCACTTTTTCTTTCGAAGACTATATTGAGCTTCTAATCCATGAGTGCCCGACCGATCAAAGTTTTTATAATACTCTACAGTCTCCGTGGTGGTGATCGTTTCCGATTGATAGATAATCACATTATTTGTCGACAGACTAAATGCATTTACAGAGAACACTGTTTCGGGTGTAAACTGATATCCCAACTCCGCTTCGAAGACATTTGATTTTTCCGGCTTTATTGCGCCACCTTCAGCAATGTTAATGTTTTCAATGGAAGGCGCGCGGAATGCCTGACTGAACAAAAGTTTAAAGTGAAGGTTTTCGATTTTTTTGGTAAGAGCCAAACGGGGCACAAAGGCATCGCCATATCGATTATTTTTTTCATATCGAAAACCAGCTGTAACATTTGCCAGTCGGTGTTTTAACAAACCCTGAGCAAACAAGGCATAGTTGTGTAGCGTAATATTATCTGTCCCATCATAACGTTGTGTTTGAAGCAAGTCCGTTCCGGAATCGCTAAAATAAACGGCACCGGCAATCAAATTAAACTTACGGGAAAAATCATAACTTGAAGTCAGGCTTCCATATAGACGCTCAGTTCTAACTCTAAAATCATACTCTTCAGTAGATCGATCCCCATACGCCCAGGGAATTTGGTTGGTATACCTAACTTCCGGTGTTAGGGTTAACTTATCGCTTAGTTTGGCATCATATTTAATATTTGCGAACAGATTCTTATAAGATACAAAAAGAAAAGGGTCTCCCGTTTTATATTCATCGTAAATAGCTCTGACAGAAAGCCCTTTGTGAGAAATGCCAAAATTCAGATTGAGTGGATCAGCAGTTGTAGTTTTAGAAAGATCCTGAATGTCCGCCAATTGATCTAAATCCTGGTAAGATCCATTGCTCATATTTCCCTTCCCTTTGTAGATAGATGCATCCCAGTTAACGTCCCCTTTCTGCGCAACGGCAATTCCAGCATTTGTTCTTCCCAAAGCATCCGTATGCGCGCCAAGCGTTCCCGACACTAACACTCCGTTGAGTGTCTCAGCAGCTTTCGTAACAATATTAATCACCCCATACTCTGCCGAGCCGCCATAGACTGCCGAGCCAGGACCCCTGATGATCTCAATATGTTCGATCATATTCACTGGAAAGCGATTTCCAATAGCGGTGGTTTGATACAGCAAATCATTATACGGTTGGCCATCTACCATCACAAGCACCTTTCCTTCGTTTGCCCAGTTTCCCCGAAAACCAATGCCCTGAACAAATTGAACATCTTGCGCAACATCAAAACCGGGCACCAAACGCAGTACATCCACTAGGTCGCGTGCTCCAGAATTTTCAATCTCTTCAGAAGAGATCACGCTTAGAATCCCTGGGGTGTCCCGAGTCGTTAGGGCTTTACCCGATGCTACTTTGGTGGCTTTATTTAGTTTTTTCTGAAGATCGCTCTCTTCTGTGAAAGCGCTGATTTTTAATAGCGAATCTAAATCCTGAGCTTTCAGTGTGCCATAGGAGCAAAGGAATATCAATAAGCTCGGAGCAAAAAATTTTAAGTACATACAAGGGGTTTGATTTCATTATAAATTTAAAGGGGTGCAAAAACGAAAAATCGTACCAAAAAACAAAAACCCTCCGG
>JANNSM010000085.1:0-2194 GCA_031402635.1 Bacteroidota bacterium
CCCGCCAATGCGATGTTTCCCGTTTAATCTCTGCTGATTTTAGTTCAAAACGGATCGGATTGTGTAACTCAATTCCTTGTATGATGACCATCACTAAACCCGGCGTTTTTGAGGTTCAATTTAGCGTTGAGTCGAAGTTTAAAAGCAATGACAACCCGGGGATCGTCTCGTCGTTGTGTCGGGGTTTGTCGTTGTCATAAAATCCATCTCCGTTGCTTTATGCGCCAGACCACGTGTATTCTGAGGTTTTCTATTTTGCTATCCTGTTTTTTATGGACAGTAGAGACGTTGCCGGCCCAACCGCAGGCCTGGGGAGGCTCACCTTTTAATCTTCATATAGAAGCTACAGAAATAGCCGGATTACCCGGTTTACAGAGTTATGCCTGGGGTGGGAGCGGAGGTCAATGGTTAGTTATCGGCGGCCGGCTGGATGGATTGCACCGCAGACAACCCTGGGCCAGTTTTGATGAGGCGGGGCAAAATACTTTTGCATATGTAGTAGATCCGGTGGGTGACCGGATTTGGAGCCGTTCCGTCGAGGAATTGCCTGCACCGATTGCCGAACAACTGATGGCCACCAATCCCTGTTTTGAACAGTTGGGAAATACCTTGTATGTTATCGGAGGTTATGGTTATTCCACCGTTTCGGCAGATCATATTACCCATCCGGCGCTCACGGCGATTGACCTTGAAGGATTCATGGAAGCGGTGCGCTCCGGGGCAGCTCTTTTACCTTATGTGCGGCAATTGCAGGATGAGCAGTTTGCGGTAACCGGAGGCCATTTGAACCGGATCGGGAGCATGTGGCTCCTCACAGGAGGGCAGCGGTTTGACGGACTGTACAATCCCATGGGACATCCTACGCATGTGCAGACTTATACGGATGCCGCAAAGCGATTTCGCCTTTACGACAGCGGCTCCTCGTTAACCGTAATTCATCTGCCAGCTTACAGCGATGCGACTTTATTCCACCGGCGTGATTACAACATCCTTCCTCAGCTATTTGAAGACGGGCGTTTGGGCTTGACAGCATTCAGCGGAGTTTTCCGACCTGATGTTGACCAGCCCTTTTTGAATACCGTTGATCTGGACAGCACAGGCTGGGCAGAGCGGGCCGGCTTTTCGCAATACCTCAACCACTACCACTGTGCCCGGCTTGCCTTTTATTCAGCGTCGCAGCACCGCATGCACAACGTGTTTTTCGGAGGAATTGCCCAATACACCCTGGATGCAGGCGGGAATTTGATTCAGGATACCGATGTGCCGTTCGTGAACACGATTGCCCGCGTAACCCGCGAGGCGGACGGCACCATGGCAGAATACAAGTTGCCGCAAAGTATGCCGGAACTGCTGGGCGCCGGTGCAGAATTTATTCCGGTTGAAGGGTTGCCGGAAGCAGCCCCGGAAATTCTTGACCTGGATGCTTTGTTGACTTCAGCGGGTGCTGACTCTCTTTTGATCGGGTATATTTTCGGTGGAATTCGCAGTGATGCTCCCAATATTTTTTGGAGTAACGAAGGGGAACTGAGCCACGCAGAGTCCCGCATTTTCCGGGTCTGGCTCAAGCCGGGTTCTGCAACTGGAAACGATCAACTCAATGCTGCTTCACAGGATGGAATGCAGTTACAGATCTATCCCAACCCCAACGACGGCAAATTTCGCGCTGCATTTGTATTGGCCAATGACGCCCTGGTTCATCTTCGGGTTTTTTCTCCCGACGGGTCTCTTTTAGAGGATTTCGATGAACAGCAACTGCAGGCAGGCGCCCATGAACTGACGCTGGATCTTTCCGCTGAAAACGCCTCTTTATTCATTTTGGAGCTCCAGGCAGGAGAGCAACACGCTGTTCAGGTAGTGGTCAACAAGCCGTAGCACCCGAATCGGTGCTTGGTACCGCCCGCACTGCCCCCCCTACAACCTCCTGATGTCCGCGCCGAGCGCGTTCAGCCGCTGGTCAATCCGCTGGTAGCCGCGGTCGATCTGAGTAATGTTGTGGATGATGGAGGTGCCGCTGGCGCTTAATGCGGCAATCAGCAGCGCTACGCCGGCCCGGATATCGGGTGAGCTCATCTCAATGCTGCGCAGCGGTTGCTTGCGGTCGAGCCCGATCACGGTTGCCCGGTGCGGGTCGCAGAGGATGATCTGCGCGCCCATTTCGATGAGCTTGTCCACGAAAAACAGGCGGCTCTCAAAC
>JANNSM010000086.1:0-2366 GCA_031402635.1 Bacteroidota bacterium
CCTCGCGGTTGATGCGGATGGCGTTCATCTTGGTCTGCGGGACATGAGTGTTCGGGATGCCCGCAACCTGCTCGGCGACGGCTTTCTGATTGGCGGTACGGCAAATACCATTCAGGATATGGAGCGGCTTCATGACGAAGGGGTTGACTATATCGGACTCGGCCCCTTTCGATTTACAGAAACCAAAAAAGCCATTGATCCGGTGCTGGGCCTTGAAGGCTACCGACGCATCATGATTCAATGCAAGTTGAAAGGAATTGATGACACTCCGGTTCTGGCCATTGGCGGAATCCTCCAGACCGATATCCGCGACCTGCTGAACACGGGTATTCACGGTGTGGCTATGTCAAACCTGATCAGCCTTAGCGCCAGAAAAAACCAACTGGTCATGGAAATTCACCAGTTGATGAACGAATTCCCAAAAATCTACCGCTATGGAGCCGCTCAGGATCGCCGGAAAGACCTTTGAGTCCCGGTTGTTTACCGGCACGGGCAAATTTGCTTCCAACGCGATTATGGAGGCAGCGCTGCTGGCTTCCGGCACAGGTTTAGTTACGGTGGCTCTTCGCCGTGTGGATCTCGATGGGGCTTTGGCTGGAGACGACGATGATCTGCTGCGGCACCTGCGGCATGAATCGTTTAATCTGCTTCCCAATACGTCCGGTGTTCGCAATGCGAAAGAAGCCATTTTCGCCGCCCATCTGGCCCGTGAAGCGCTGGGCACCAACTGGCTCAAACTGGAGATTCACCCGGACCCCCGCTACCTGATGCCGGACCCGGTAGAAACGCTGACTGCGGCACGGGAGCTGGTTCGCGAAGGATTTGTGGTGCTGCCCTATGTTCATGCCGATCCGGTTTTATGCCGTCAGCTTGAAGATGTCGGTTGTGCGGCGGTGATGCCGCTGGGCTCCCCGATCGGGAGCAATCGCGGGTTGCAAAGCCGGGTATTCCTGGAGATTATTATCGAACAGGCCCAGGTTCCCGTGGTGGTGGATGCCGGAATTGGACGGCCTTCAGACGCCGCGTTAGCGCTGGAAATAGGCGCAGACGCCGTGCTGGTCAACACCGCCATTGCCATCGCACCAGATCCTGTTCGGATGGCCGATGCATTTCGCCTCGCCGTCATCGCCGGTCGCATGGCTTATGAATGCGGCATACCGGAGGAACATTTGCACGCGCAGGCCTCAAGTCCCCTCACCGCATTTCTGGATGTGCCATGATAGCCATGGAAACTGTTCAGCCCGCAGCCGGATTTGAACGCGAATTTGACCGCTATGGCTGGGACGAAGTATTTTGGAACATTTATTCCAAAAAAGCAATTGATGTTGAACGGGCGCTGGAGAAGGACCGGCTGGACCCCGAAGATTTCGCCGCCCTGATTTCCCCCGCTGCAGTTCCCTACCTGGAGCGGATGGCGCGGCGTTCACAGCAGATTACCCTACAGCGGTTTGGGCGGGTGATTCAGTTGTACGCGCCGCTGTATCTCAGCAATGAGTGCCAGAACATCTGCACGTATTGCGGGTTTAGCCAGGACAATAATCTGGAGCGAAAAACGCTGAACGCCGCAGAGATTCTCCGCGAGACAGAAGCATTGAAAGCCATGGGCTATGACCACGTCCTGATCGTCACCGGAGAAGCCAACCGCACCGTAGGGATGGACTATTTCCGCAAAGCCTTCAGCCTGCTCAGACCCCACTTCAGCCAGCTCAGTCTTGAAGTTCAGCCGCTCGAAGAACCGGAGTACCGCGAGCTTTCAGGATTGGGGTTACACAGCGTTCTGGTTTACCAGGAAACCTATCGCAGGGATACTTACAAAATTCACCATCCCAAAGGGCGAAAATCCAATTTTGCTTACCGGCTCGGCACGCCTGATCGGCTGGGACGGGCGGGTATTCACAAAATCGGACTCGGTGTTTTGATCGGACTGGAAGACTGGCGCACGGACAGCTTTTTCAATGCCCTGCACCTGAATTACCTCTCCCGCAAATACTGGCAAACCAAATACAGCGTTTCGTTCCCGCGATTGCGCCCGCATGCCGGCGGGCTTCAACCCAAATCGGTGATGACGGACCGGGAACTTGTCCAACTGATTTGCGCTTACCGGCTGTTTGACCACAATGTGGAGCTTTCTGTTTCAACCCGCGAAACCGAGCATTTCCGCAATCACGTGATTCCACTCGGGGTAACTTCCTTAAGCGCCGGTTCCAAAACCAACCCGGGAGGGTATTCCTGCGAGCCGGATTCGCTTGAACAATTTGAGATCAGTGATGATCGCTCTCCCGCTGAAGTTGCCGCCGTGATTCGCGCTGCCGGGTACGAACCGGTCTGGAAGGATTGGGACCGCTTTGATACCGCTCATTCCTGAG
>JANNSM010000087.1:0-4277 GCA_031402635.1 Bacteroidota bacterium
CGGTCTTCGCCGTCTTCAGCTTGAATACCTCGATTTGCTCTGGCTGCACGCCTGGGATTTCCTCACTCCTGAAGAAGAGGTCATGCGCGCCCTTGACGACCTGGTCCGGGCAGGCAAAGTGCTTTACCTGGGAGTTTCCGATACACCGGCCTGGCTGGCTGCCCGATGCAATACCCTCGCCGAATTGCGCGGCTGGACCTCGTTTGCCGGTTTACAGGTTGAATACAGCCTCCTCACCCGTGATGCGGAGCGCGATCTGCTGCCGATGGCCACGCATATGGGGCTGGGAACAACGGCATGGGGTCCCCTGGCCGGTGGCGCGCTGACCGGCAAATACCTTAATAAGCCCGATGCGGGCCGGTTAAAGCCGGAAAGCAAACGCCTCAATGCCAGGGCGGTGCGCATTACCCGTGCCGTTGTAGCGGTGGCCGAACAGATAGGCTGCAGCCCTTCACATGTTGCCCTGAATTGGGTGCGTCGGCGCGCCATCCCCATTGTTGGCGCCAGAAATGCCGGTCAATTAACGGACAGCCTGCAATGCCTTGACCACGCGCTCGGCGACCGGCATCTTGAACGCCTTGACAAAGCCAGCGCCATCGAATATGGTTTTCCCCATGATTTTCTGGCCTCTGACAACGTGCGCCAGGTCCTGTTCGGAGGTTTGCAGAACCGAATCAAACCAGCCTAGCCCTGCAAATGTGGCATACGATTAAAGCCTGGTGGAAGTCGCCATTTCCTTTTTACCTGAATTCAGATCGGGACAATCTGTTGATGGTACTCGGAGTTTCGGCTTTCATCCTGTTTTTTCTGCTCACTTTCCGGCCTTTTGGGCTGGCCGCACAAATTCCTGAACCTGAAGCGCCTTATGTTTTCAGCGGAATCGCGCTTGGTGTCTTGTTGTTGCACGTGCTGCTGGTTCCCCGGCTGGCATCCCGGTATTTTGATGATTCCTCTTGGACACTGGGCGGATTTGCGCTTTACAACCTCTGGATCATTGCTGTGGTGGGGGTATTTTCAGCATCTTACGGACATTATGTTTTAGGGGATGGCTGCCAGGATACCTTCCTGCAGCATCTGTTTGCGGAGCAATTTCGCGCACTGACGATTGGTATTATTCCGGTCAGCGGGATTTTGGGATTGATCCATAACCGGATGCTTGTCCGCAACCTGCATGATGTGGAAACGGTTAACCGAAGCCTTGATCTGCGCCGGAATGACGGACTCATCCGGCGGCCGTTGAGCGAGCCGGGAAGTACAAAGCAGGAAAAGCCCTGGATGATCCAGTCCGACACCCAGGAGCAACTTGAACTCCCGGACGGCTCCATGCTTTATGCGGAAGCAGACGACAACTACAGCCGTATCCACTGGCTTCAAGACGGACAGGTGCAGGATCGTCTCTTGCGGCTTACCCTGAAAAATCTCGAAGAACAATTGCCGGTCGAAAGGGTAGCCCGAGTGCATCGGTCCTTTATCGCCAACCTGGAACGAGTGGACGAACTGCGGGGCAATGCCTCTGGCTACCGCCTCTACTATGCGCCGGCCAATGCCGAAATCCCCGTTGCCCGGACCCGCAGCCGGGATGTGTTGGAAATGATTGACAGCAAGTCCTGAGCCCCGGATTATCCGACAGGCTTGCTACTCACCCCAAAACCCCGCAGTTCACCCCCCGGCTTTACCGTTGGCCACATTAACCGGTCTGCCGGCTACATCGGGGCTTTCCAGCATCCGTTATGGGGTTTGTTGCCCGTAATCTTGATTTCGAAAGGGCGCGGCCTGAGTTTGCAGCGAACGGAATTCAGCGCTTCGGATTACCTCCTTTCCACTTAAAAGTACCCGTCATGAAATCAAGTTTGTTATTGATCGCCATTGCCCTGAGCGGCAGTCTTTTTGCCCAACAAACCCAATCTCTCCGCGTCATGGTTGACCGCATCCCGGAAGGAGCTGCACCGACCGTGGTTATGCTTTACGGTCCGGGAACGCAGTTTCTGAATGATGACGCCCCGGTCGTAGCCAAAATGCAAATCGCCGCCGGCGAAACCAGAGGCTCCCTGGAGTTTCAGGAATTGGTCAGCGGAAAAGACTACGCAGTTCTGGCTTTTCAAGACCTGAATGGCAACGGCCTGCTGGACCGCAAAAACGGACGCCCGTCGGAATCTTACGTTTTTACTGAAACGGGAGAATTTATCGGCACGCCAAGTTTTTCGGATGTATCCTTTCGCCTGAGTCCGGAAACATCTGCCGTGTTGCTAAATATGGTTGCCGTTAAAAATCGGGCTAAAGAAGCTACCGAAAGTTTGTCTTCCCGCTAAGGAAGCCAGGTAAAAGGTGCCGTTAGCCTCGGGTAAGGCGTCGGAATAGGCTCTGGGCAATGGGCGAAATACGGAATCAAACGTTATCGCCCATTGCCTATCTTTACCGGCTCATAACCCCGCCTTCCATGTTTCGAAAACTGTTCATTTGCGTCGGGCTGGCCCTGTCTGTTTTTTTGAGCTCCTGTCTCCAGGACGATGTAGCACCGATTGTCAGTCTGCGAAATGCCGCCGGCGATACAATCTCATCGGACACCATTCAAACCGGCCTGAATACGATCCTTACCATTGTATCGGTCACCGTTGATGATCAGGACCTGAAGGACGTGTCTTATTTTCAGGGATACCCGGATGCCTCTGAACTGCAGATAGATTATGCCGCAGCAATTGATCTCACGAACCGGCGTCGGGAAGTATTTATTGACCTGTCTGTCCCGGACAGTCTTTATGCATCCGGAGAATTCGGCACATTCCGGGTCAGGGCAGAAGATATGGAGGGAAATGTTACGGAGTTAGTCAAGAAAATCAGGGTCCTGTAAGTCCGGATAATTTCTTTCTCTATCTTTCTGGTTTCGCCTGCGCCCCCCCCTCTCGCGTAAGGCGTCTGCAAGCGCGACCCTGCTTTCCCGTGCTAGTTCCCGGCATTCAGGACTTCCTGCAGGCTGTCCAATAAAACTCCACAAGCCAGGTCCACCTCCGCCTCCGTGATCACCAGCGGAGGGGCAATTCGCAGGCAATTTCCTGCGTACAAAAACCAATCCGTCAGCACGCCGTGTTTCAGCGCACTGGCGATCACCGCCTGGGTGCGCTCATCCCTGCCGAGGTCCAGGGCCATCAAAAGTCCGCAGGAGCGCAATTCCCGGATAAGCGGATGAATCAGTCGCGACCTGAACCGGGCTTCGAGCACCGGCACCCTGGCTATCAGGTCGGTTTGGGTTAATACTTCCAGGGCCGCCAGCCCAGCGGCACAGCTCAGCGGATGGCCGCCAAATGTGCTGATATGCCCCAGCACCGGATCGCGGGTAAGGCATTCCATAATGGCACGCGGCGCAATGAAGGCACCGAGGGGTAAACCGCCTCCGACAGCTTTAGCAAGAACCAGGATGTCCGGGACAACCCCGCTGTGCTCCAGGGCAAGAAAGCGCCCGGTGCGGCCACAGCCTGTCTGGGATTCATCAAAAATCAACAGCGCACCAAGTTCAGAGCAGCGGGTCCGCAACGTGTCAAGATAACCGGGTGGGGGCAGCACAACACCGCTTTCGGCCTGCACCGGTTCAATAATCACCGCAGCCGTGCGTTGGCTGAGCTGATCCAGTTGTTCCAATACCCCATAGTCCAGATTGCGCACGTCGGGGAGCAAGGGCCGGAAAGCAGCCTTCCAGGATTCATCTCCACCAAGACTCAGGGCACCGTGAGTTGAACCGTGATACGCCCGGTTAAAGCCTACCAATTCGGTTCTGCGGGTAAACCGCTTGGCCAGTTTCAGCGCCCCTTCGACAGCCTCACTTCCGGAATTGACAAAAAAGATGTTGTCCAAAGGGGTTGGCAGGAGATCGGCCAGTGCAGCGGCAAACTTGATCTGCGGCGATTGGATCAATTCGCCATAAACCATCGTGTGCAGGTGCCGTGCCGCCTGTTGCTGAACGGCGCTGATGATCCGGGGATGGCTGTGCCCGAGATTGGAAACGGCAATGCCGGATACCAGGTCTATCCATCGCTGCCCGTCTGGCCCATAGAGGAAAACTCCTTCACCGCGCTCCACTTCAAGGGCAAGTGGAAATGGACTGGTCTGGGCCTGGTAACGGAGGAATATTTCGCGTGGATTCAAGGGTCTGCCGGGTGCTTTGCGAAGTTACACAAAGCCAAGGGGCAGTCACTCAATTACCTCCCGGTGCCGGAGGTTTGACGGGAGGCGCCGGAGGAGCGCCGGGCTCTCCCGGACGTCCGGCTCCCATCCGTTCTCGCATG
>JANNSM010000088.1:0-8143 GCA_031402635.1 Bacteroidota bacterium
CCCCCACCCCCCGCTCCCCAGCCCGCTGTTGACCCGGTCTTCCACGATCACGTGGCGCTGCCCTATCAACTTTACAACAGCTTGTTTCTGACCCTCCCGTTTGAGACGATTTACGAAACCGGCACGCTGCTGCCGCTGCTCAGCCGGGCCTGCGAAACGGGGTACGAGAAAAAACTGAGCCCGGCGGACATCCTGAAACGCTTCCGCAAGGAACATGCCCGGCACCTGGACGATCAGGCCTTTCACAACCTGCTTTTTCAGATCATCCAGTTTGTGGAGCGGCAGGTGGTGCTTTTTGATGCGCTTGAGGACGCCGCGTTTGATCGGCTGAATGATTCAGACGGAGCGGGCTCCGTGCCGGCGCTTCGCGAAAAAGCGGATTTCCGCGAACGGCAGCAGGACTTGCGCAACCAGTTGCGCGACTTCCGGCTCCGGGTTGTTCTTACGGCGCACCCCACGCAATTTTATCCCGGTCCGGTGCTGGGCATCATCACCGATCTGGACCTCGCCATTCAGGCCAATGACCTTACCGGCATCAACCGGCTGCTGTTGCAACTGGGCAAAACGCCGTTCATCAAGGCGCAAAAGCCAACCCCGCTCGACGAGGCGACCAGCCTGATCTGGTACCTCGAAAATGTTTTTTACCAAGCCGTTCCGCGGGTCATGGAACGAATGGCCAGGGCCGTTTCGAGCCCTCAGGAAAATGTCAATCCCGCCGAGTTGACCGGCGTCTTGCAGATGGGTTTTTGGCCCGGGGGCGACCGCGATGGCAACCCGTTCGTTGAGGCATCGGTTACGGTCGAAGTAACGCGCCGCCTTCGGCAGGCCGTATTGCGCTGTTACCGAGCCGATGTACGCACCTTGCGCCGCAGGCTGACGTTCAAACAGGTGGAGCCTATGATGGCCGACGTGGAAAGTCGGCTGCTGCTAACCATGCGGGGCGAAAAGGGCGGCTACACCCAGCCCGGCGAAATCCTGATCAGCCTTGACCAGATCCGGGAGGTATTGATGCGTGAACACAACGGACTTTTTGTGGAGTACCTGGATGATTTCCGTGCACGGGTCGGGGCGTTCGGCTTCCACTTTGCCGCACTGGATATCCGTCAGGACAGCCGCATCCACGGCCGTGTGCTGGAGGCAGTCATTCCCCGGTTGAAAAAAGGAGTGGCTTACGCAAGCCTGCAGCCGGACGAAAAAATTGCGGTCCTGGAAAGTCTGCACGGAGCCATCAATCCGGCAACCCTAAGCGAACCTGTGGAACGCGATGTGCTCGAAGCCCTCCGCGATTTGAGGACGATTCAGAAAATGAATGGCGAGGCTGCTTGTCACCGCTATATCATCAGCAATTGCCGGGGAGCGCACAACGTTCTTGAAGTATTGGCGATGGCCGGACTGGTTGGTTGGAAAGGAATATTCTCCACCGATATTGTACCGCTCTTTGAAACCGTTGACGACCTGCAATCAGCGCAGGTGGCGATGGAAACCCTGTACCGCAACAAAACTTACCGAAAGCATTTGAAGGCCCGCGGAATGCGCCAGACCATTATGCTCGGTTTTTCTGACGGCACTAAAGACGGCGGTTACCTGATGGCCAACTGGTCTATCTTCTGTGCAAAAGAAGAAATGACGGCAATTTCGAGGTCACACGGGGTTGACGTGGTTTTTTTTGACGGGCGTGGCGGTCCGCCTTCGCGAGGCGGGGGCAACACCCGCAAGTTTTATGCATCGCTGGGCAACCGCATTGAGAGTAAGGAAATTCAGTTGACCGTGCAGGGCCAGACCATCAGCTCCAATTTCGGCACCATTCGCTCGGCGATGTACAACATGGAGCAACTGATCAGCGCCGGGATTGAACAGAATCTCTATTCCACCGAAAAAAATGTACTCACCGACGGACAGCGCGCTTTGCTCCGGGACATGGCAGAACGGTCGTTCCAATTTTATAACGCGTTCAAAAACGACCCGCTTTTTCTTCCTTACCTCCGCGATATCGGGCCTCTGGAATACTACGGTCAGACCAATATTGGCTCAAGACCAAGCAAGCGCAGCAAAGGTCCGGATCTGAAACTCGAAGATTTGCGCGCCATTCCTTTTGTGGGAACCTGGACCCAGTTGAAGCAGAATGTGCCGGGATTTTACGGCATCGGGCACGCCATCGGCTATTACGAAGAGCAGGGCCGTTTGCAGGAAATCGAAGCCCTATACCGTGACTCCGCGTTCTTCCGGACCCTTATGGATAATTCGATGATGGTGCTGAGCAAGTGCTTTTTTCCGCTGACCCGGCACCTCGCACGCCACCCGGTTTACGGCGAATTCTGGAAGCGCATCAACCACGAGTTCGAAGAATCGCGCCGCCTCTTGCTGGCCATTTCCAAACAGCCTGAACTGATGGCTAATACGCCGGCTATCCAGGCCTCCGTGAGGTTGCGCGAGCAAATTGTCCTTCCCCTGATCACTATTCAGCAATACGCGCTTGAGCGCCTTCGGGAAGAGCGGGCTACCCTCAGCCCGGCGCAGGAAAAATCATTCCGGCACATGGTGCTCCGCAGCATGTACGGGATCATCAATGCGGGAAGAAACTCGGCGTAACGTTGCGAATCGGGAAAGCCAGCAAAAAGCTCAGTCACCCACCACCAGTTGTTGGCCAACTTTGATCGTGTTGTCGGGCAGGTTGTTCCAGGAGCGCAGGCTTTCTACACTGACGTTATATCGGCGGGAGATGCCGTAGAGCGTTTCTCCCGTAGCTACCTGGTGGAACTCTGCTCCGGGGATAGCCAATTGCGCGGGTCTGGACGTGGTCTGTGCAAGGGCTGGCTGCTGATCGGTGGCCAGGAATTCACCGCGCGGCGTCGAGGTCCCGGGGCCTGCTGTGCGATCTGAGCTCACCATTTGTCCATCCGGCTGCGGCTTGGTCAGCGCGGGTTTGACTGTCGGTTTTGACGCTGCCGCTTTGGGCGGGTGGGGGGCCTTGCCTCGCAGGGCAATACGCTCACCGGCGGCAGGTACAAAGTTGGCGGCAACCTGGGCAGAAACCTGATTGCGGCGGGCCAAAAGGGCAAGGAGCACACCGTACTCCTGAGCGATGTCACGCAGTGTTTCGCCGGGTTCAACAACGTGCTCTTTTTCTGAGCCGAGCCGCCGCTTGGGTTTCAGATAAACCTTTTCGCCACCTGTCAACGCATAACTCGGTTCAAAATCGTTGTAGTGGCAGAGCCATGGCAGCGGCACATCCTGGCGCTCGGAAATATCAACCGGGTAATCTCCCTGTCTGGCCAGCACCGTGGGAATGCGGTTGAACCAAAACACGTCTGATGAAACGGCCGGTCCCGGTGTTTCCGGAGCAGTGGGCTTGTTCCGGTGGCCTTCCGCGTCAGCAAGTTGCTGCTGGTCATACCGGTCATACTGGTGCAGCGAGTAGTTGTCAATCAACTTGATCAACAGCTCTGCATATTTGGGATTGGTGGCATAACCGGCTTTTTTCAGGCCGTGTGCCCAGCCGTCGTAATCGTCGGCTTTGAGTTCAAAAAGAGCAGCGTAGCGCTCCCGGGTCAGGAGAAACTGGCTGTGGTCGGTCCAGGAATCTTCCGGATCGCCATACTTGCGGAAACACTCGCCCGCCGCGTCATCGTCGTGCGAAACCGTTTCGCCCGCCCATTCCTTGTGGCACTTAATGCCGAAATGGTTGTTGCTCTTGTGGGCCAGCTCGCTGGTGCCCGCTGCGGATTCCAGGATGCCCTGGGCCAGTGAAATCGAGGCCGGGATTCCGTGCTCCTGCATTTCCTCAACCGCCACGCTCCACCACTGGTCAATATAGTTGCGGATGGCCTGTTCATTGTACTGGCCGCGCATCACCATGGATAAAGTGAGGGCTGCACAGAGAAGTAAAGGGCGGAGGGAGCTCAGCATCGGGGCAAAATAGCTCATATTCAGACGCTTAGTCTGTGCGGGCTGGCGGCAGATTTCCACAGTATTACCCGGGCTATCCTCTTTTTCGGGCAATCATCAACCCGTCGCGCACCGGCAGGAGCACCTGCTCCACTCGATCGTCGGCAAGCACCTTTTTATTGTATGCATCCAGTGCGGCGGTTTCAGAATCGTGCTCGGCGTCGAGCACTTTTCCACTCCACAGCACATTATCGGCTACGATAAAGCCGCCCGGCCGCATTCGATCGATCACCAGATCGTAGTAGTGGGAATAGTTTTCCTTGTCGGCGTCAATGAAAACCAGGTCCGGGGCGCCGTCCAGCGTTGGAATGATATCCAGGGCGTTTCCAAGGTGAAAAAAAACGCGGTCTTCCGCCCCGGCATCGCGGATGTAACGGCGGATTCGCTCAGCCATATCAGGGTTCACGTCAATGGTGTCCACCCGGCCGCCAGGGGCCAGCCCTTCGGCCAGGCATAACGCCGAATACCCGGTAAATGTTCCGATTTCCAGCACCCGCTTTGGGCGCAACATCCAACTGATCATAGACAACACCCGGCCCTGCAAATGGCCCGAAAGCATTTGCGGCATCCGGGCGTCGCGATGGGTTTCTTCATTGAGCAGGCTCAGGATCGCCGGCTCGGCGGAGGTATGGCCGGTGGCATAGCACTCAATTTCCGGGGGGAGAAGATGCATGATCGAAGTGTTAAGTTTTCATCAACAACCCGCAAAGAACGGCCAATTTCTGCCCTTGCCCCACCGTTTTATGTATTTTGGCCGCCGCAATGAGCAGGCTGTCCGTCATTCCCTTTTCGCTTCCCGGCTTTTTCCTGGTCCTGGCCCTCTTTTTTTTAGGGTCGAAGGGGCTGTACGCCCAACTGTTGCCTTCATTCGGGGATTCCCGAACCGGGACCACCGGCATGCAATTCCTCAAAATCGCCCCGGATGCCCGCTCCGCGGGAATGTCCGGCGTGTTTAGCGCGGTAGTTGATGACGTTTCCGGCCTTTACTGGAACCCGGCCGGCATCTGCGGACTGGATTCCAACCGGATCCATGCCCAGCTTGGGCACACCCTCTACTTTGCCGATGTGAGTCTGAATTACGGCGGGCTCGTTTACCGGGTATCGGAAAAGACGCTTATCGGGTTGAGCCTCGTTTACCTCAATTCCGGGCAGATGGATGTGACCACCGAGTTTCTTCCGCTTGGCACTGGACAAACCTTCAGGGCCAGCAATACCGGTCTGGCGCTTACGCTGGCCCGACAACTTACCGACCAGTTCCGCTTTGGGGTTACCGGGCGCTACGTCAATGAGCAAATCGCGTCGCTGACCACGCACAATGCGGTTTTTGACTTTGGATTTCAGTACGATATCGGCCTGGCCAATTCCCGCTTTGCCGTGGGGCTGAGCAATTTCGGCTTCAACACCAAACCCAGCGGCGATCTGGTCATTGAACGGCTTGACGGTCCCAGCGTCGTGAACGAGTTTGAAGAAATTTCCGTGCCGGCGGTTTTCCGTTTGGGCCTTGCCTGGGATCCGGTAAGCCGGGATGAACACCGGCTGACGATGGCCGCCCAGCTCAACCACCCCACCGACAATAACGAAACCTATGGTGTGGGTTTTGAATACGCCTGGCGCGAATTATTGCTACTTCGCACAGGCTACCTCCTGGGTCTTGACCAGACCAGCCTGCCTTCGGGTGGATTTGGACTGTACCTGCCCCGGCGCTACGGCAGCCTGAGGATTGACTACGGATTTACGCACCGGCAAAGCCTTGGCGCGGAACACCGGCTCACACTCGGGTTTTCGCTCATCGGTAAGGCACCGCAAAGTGCCTTGCGCAATGATGGGGAGCCGGCAAGCGGCAGTAACCCTTTCCCCGAAACCCAAATTTCCGGATCGGCCAACCGATGAAATTTTCCTTTTCCCCCGGCATTATTGTTTTTGCCCTGATTGCAGGGCTCGGGCTGCTGCCATCCTGTGATTTTCTCTTTGGTTCGCGCGAAGACGAAGTGGTCACCGAGATTTTTGAAGAAGGGGCGATTGATCCGGAATTCAATAACGAAGAAGTCGGTTACGTTCCGATCCTTCCGATCTGGGAAGACTTTGTTCAACCCCTGGACGTTTATATAGGTTATGATGAAATGGTCTATGTGGTGGATGCCGAGGGCCTGAAGGTTCTGGACCAGGCCGGCGTTCTTCACCGGGCTTTTTTCATTCCCGGTGCCACCGATGTAGTGCAGGACCGACGTTTGCACACCTATGTGGCCGGTCGTGTTGACCTGGACGTAGATGACGACGGCATCCTGGAGAATCTTGCGGCCGTGTATCACCTCAGGGGCACTTCCTCGGGCGGTGCTCCCGAAATCCTGGATACCATCATCCATCCTTTTGACGATGATTCCCGGGCTATTACGGCATTTCGCGGTGCCGACGATGAAACGGTTGAATTCACCGGGCTGGCTGTTTTAGCCGATAACACCTTGTATGTTGCCCGCAAAGGGCCGCGCAACAGCGTTTCTTCCATATCGCGACCGGACAACATCGTGCTGTTTTATGACCCGGCCGGAGATAACATTGGCTTTGCCAATCAGCTCAGCCCTGAAGGTTCCAACCTTCGCTCTACCTGGGACATGAGCGCCATTGCCACCTTTGCGGGACCTCCACAAGCTCTGGCCGGATTCAGCACTTCTCGCGACTTCATCACTTGTCTGCTGGGCCCTGGCGCCAGCTATCGCGTTCTTTGGATGAATCGTTTTGAAGACCCCGTTCAGGGCATCTTTTTTCAGGAGAACGCCAACCTGGTCTTGCAGGACCCCACCAAGGCTGACCGGTTTTTATACGAGCCCAACCGATTTATCCAACCCCTGGACGTTTGCATAGCCCCCGATGCCACCGGCTACATTTTTGTTGTGGATGGCGGCACCGATTCCCTTTACCAGTTTACCCAGCGGGGGTACGAAGGCGTCAATCCACCGGCGAACACCACCATTACCCGGCAAATTATCGCGTCGTTTGGGGGAGAGGGAAGCGGTCCATTTCAATTTATTGACCCAAGCGGGGTCGCTTATATGCGAAACACCGTTTATGTGGCAGACCGCGGAAACAACCGGGTCATGCGATTCAGGCTATCAACTGATTTGGAATAAGGATTTGAGAATTCTCCAGATCGCTTTTTTTCCTTCATTTTTTGCTTTCAAAGCCCAATGGCTCGCCGTACCTTGTTTATCTGTCTTTTTGGCATAGTCCGAAGTTGAATTTGTATGAAAAAAATTTGGTATTTCGGGCTCCCGGTTTGCTTTTTGGTGGTTTGTACGGCTCTGGAAGCCCAGGTTCGCACGGTATTGAATCTCAACGATGACGGAGCTGGAAGCCTTCGGAATGAAGTGACCCTGGCTTCTCCCGGTGACACCATTCGGTTTGACCCGCTAATCTGGGGCGATACTCTTTTGCTGACTACCGGTTCAATCAGCGTGAGTAAAGCCATCGTAATTGAAGGTCCGGGTGCAAATCTTTTAACGATTGATAATCCGTTAATCGGAAGGCATTTCCAGTTCAGCTCCGCATCAGATACCGCGGTGCTCAGAGGTCTTACGCTGGTTAACGGCGACGGGGCAGGTGTTGCAGGGTCGCTGCGCAATACCGGCATCCTGTTAGTAGAAGATTGTTTTTTCAGCAACAACAGAGCTGACCGGGGAGGGGCCATTTTTTCGTCAGGCAGCCTTGTGCTTAGACGTTGTACTTTCCGGAGCAATACAGCAACATTGCTCGGCGGAGCCTTGTTGGTTCAATCCGGAACGGTACTGCTTGATCGCTGCACCATCAGCGGAAACACTGCCATCGAAGGCGGCGGCTTGTATGTTTCCTCCGGCACTACCACCCTGAGCGCGAGTACTTTTTCGGCAAACCAGGCCAGTTCAAAAGGCGGCGCGTTTTACAATTCCGGCACCCTGGTTCTGGAAAGCACGCTGCTTGCCGGCAATTCCGGCGTTTCGGGCACCCAGGGGTACAATACTGCCACGCTTTCCTCCCTGGGATACAACCTGATTTCTGACACCAGCGGACTGAATTGGCCCACCTTCACCGGCGATCTGACCGGTACTTCAGGGGCTTTACTGGATCCTTTGCTGGACTTCCTGACCGACCCCGGCAATGGCGTGTTGGTGTATCCGCTGTTATGCGGCAGCTCTGCCATTGACGCCGGTAATCCCGCTGACTTTAA
>JANNSM010000089.1:0-7693 GCA_031402635.1 Bacteroidota bacterium
ATCGCTGAGGGAAACACGCTCTGCTTTGGCAGAAGCGGCAGGTCACCTGTTGATCAACCGCCGATAATATCCCGGCGGCAAGGGCATGGTGAACACCGGAAATATTTCCGGGATTATTCATCCCCGCTTTCCGTGTCCACCGACCAAACCACGTAATAGTCATCTATTCGCTTGTAGTTGAGCAGAAACCTGCGGTCGTACTCGCCTTTTCTCACCCAGCCGTGAAAGCTGCCTTCATCCAGATTGCCCGCCAGGTCAAATGGTTCTACCCCCATATGATCCCGGAAATCAAGTTTGCGCCGATAGTAAATCTTATACATGACTTCTTTGGCGCTCCAGTGAAGAAGTACATAGGCCAGCGAATGTTCTGCGGGCATCGCCGCCAGCTCGTCAGGGCGCATGAACTTATTTTTTAAGCGGGCCATATCGTGGCGAAGGGACTCCACGTCAACACCCACGGTATAGCGCTCGGAAATGATCACGGCTGAATAATCATGGGTATGGCTGATGGACATGCGGTAATCATAGTTTTGCATCTCCGGACGTCCATACTGGTCAACATAAATGTCAACAAAGGCCGTGGTGTTGAGCAGATTTTTCAGCAAAACCCGGCTGGCCATCCACTGCGTACGCCGGTCTTCGTTGCTGACTTTCTGCATGAACTCCTCTTCAGAGCGGCTGAAAATGAGGAACGGCCGCAGTTCATGGCTGGCTTCCCGGATACGCCAAAGTCCAAGCGTAGTGAAAGGATCGAGTTGGATTTTTGTAACGAGTGGCACCGTTTATCTGGGTATTGATATAAAATAAATCGAATATAAGGATCGAAGTCCCGGGCAGCGGGCGGGCAAGTTCCGCATTGACCGCCAAAGTTCAAAGCTTTGCAGCTCCGAGTGGACGCCTAACTTCGCTAAATGCCGGTTCAAGTGGAGAATATTCGCACCCTGACGGGTCACCAGGCTTCCGTTTTTGCCCTCGGACCGGCGCCGGAATCCGCGGCAGTGCTTTCCGGATGCGGAAATGGTCTTGTGGTATCCTGGCCCCTTGACGGCGAACCTGGACAACCCGGAAGGGCACTGGCCCGCATTCCCAACAATATTTTTTCGCTCTGCCTGATTCCGGGAGGCCGGTATCTGCTGGCGGGCGGGCTGCACGGCGGAGTTCATGTGCTGGACCTCGCCGGAAGCGGTGACCGGCAACATGGCCCTCAGCCGGAAAACTCTGCTCCGGCCGGCCTGGAGTTGCGTAACCTGGGAGACAACAAAACGCCGGTTTTCAAAATTCTTTACCGTCCGCAAAGTCACCACGTCTGGATTGCCCGCGGAGACGGGGCCATCAGCGTGTGGGACAGCCGGGACTGGAGTCCCGTCTGGCAGCGGCGCATCAGCACAGAACGGCTGCGCGATCTTTCGCCCGAACCCGGAGGACAACGGATGGCGGTATCCGCATCGGATGGTTGCCTTTATTTGCTGGATGAAAACACCGGGGAACTTGTTCAGCAACTGAAAGGACATGAGCAGTCGGTTTTTTGTGCTGCCTGGAGCCCCGATGGACAGCGCCTGGTTACCGGTTCCCGCGATGCCCGGTTGCGAATCTGGCGTGGTGGTGATGACCTCCGGATTGAGCAGGAGATTCCGGCACACCTGTTCACCATTAACGACCTTTTGTTTGATCCTGAAGGCCGTTGGCTGGTGACCGCCTCCCGCGACAAAACGATTAAAATCTGGTCTGCCGACGATTTTCGTTTGCTCAAGGTTATCGAACGCCCTCGCTTTGCCGCCCACAGCCGTTCGGTCAACGCACTTTACTGGAATGCCCATACCGGTTACCTGGTCTCCGCTTCGGATGACCGTTCTCTGATCGTCTGGCACCTATCCGGTAACCAGGTAAATCGGTAAAAAAGATTCTTAACCCGGTTAAACGGCGCAGCCTGCCCTTTAACCGTCAACCTTCAAAATGCACGGTGAAGGTGATTGCCCGGGAAAGTAGATTCTGCAGCACATTGCTGAATTGCAGATTGGTATCGCGGGAGTGTACGTTGATCAGGCCGTGGCTGAATTTAATTTCCGGGCTGAAAATAAAATATGGGAAATAAAATTCCATGCCCACACCAACTTCTGCCGAAATATCGTTCCGGTTAATCTTGACCTGGTCTTCGGCATTGCGCGCTTCGGCATTGGACGCCAGGTCATAGGTAAAATTGGCGCCTCCGATTACATACATCCGGAAATCCCGGTGGGGATCCGATTTAAACTTGATGGAAACCGGAAAGGCCATAAAAATGCTTTCGATGTTTTTGGTCTGTGCCGTGTTTTCGAGCATATTATACTGGAGGCGCTTCTCCGCAAATACCAAACTGGGAATAAACCGGAGATCCCAGCGTTTGCCCAGCTTGAGGTTTGAAATAATGCCCAAATTAAATCCTGGTCCTGTTGTGGATTCGGCGGTAAAAATGGAATCACTCTGTAAAAAAGCGTCGCTGTGCTGAACCTTGAAATCGGAAATATTGTAGCCGAGTGCTATTCCAAAATGATAAGGTTTCTTGTTGTATTTCATGTCGAATTCCGCCGCATTGAGCTGGGCATACAATGGGCCCGAAGCCGCCAGCAGAACCAGAACCCCAAGCCCCGCTATCAGTCTTGTCACGCTTGTGCGGTGTAAATCGAAGAAATGCCGAAGGTCAGTCGCTGACATGTAGGAGATTTAAATCCCGCTTTCCGCAATTCCTCCAAAAAGGCCTCCCCTTCGGGAAATACGGCAACGGATTCGTGCAGGTAAGAATAGGCTCTGGCGTCGCTGGATAACCAACGTCCGAGTGCCGGCAATATTTTACGGAAATACAGACCGAATAGTTGTTTTACCGGAAAACTCCCGGGCCGGGAGAATTCCAGTACCACAAACCGTGAACCTGGCCTAAGCACACGGCGAATCTCGCACAGGCCTGCCTGCAGGTTCTCAAAATTGCGGACCCCGTAGGCACACATCGCTGCGTCAAAACTGCCATCGGCAAATTGCAAGGCCTCCGAATCGCCCTGGAGCAGTTCTATCCGGTCTCCCAACCGGCGTTCGCGAAGCTTAACCCAGCCTTTGGCCAGCATCTCCCGGCTGATATCAACACCGGTTATCCGCTGGGGATTCAGACGCAGGGCTGCAATCGCAAGATCACCGGTTCCTGTAGCCACATCCAGAATTAGCTGAGGTTTGCTATCGCGCAGGAGGTTGACCGCCTTACTGCGCCACACCCGATCAATACCGAGGCTGAGGAAATGGTTGAGAAAGTCATAGCGTGGCGCAATGCTGTCAAACATCTGCGCAACTTCTTTCTTTTTGGATTCCTGGCCGTATGGAGTTACCGGATTGATCATCAATGGATTACAGACAACAATTTCGTGAAACACGTCCTTTGAGGACCGCAAAGATAACCGCAACAGAGAGCAACGCGGGGGCGCTTGCTTACTTTTGCCGCTTTGCGCAAACTACCCTGCCATCGAATCCATTGACATTCAATACACCGGCTCCTACCCCCGGTTGGAGGATTGCCCGGAGCCGGGCGCTCCCGAATTTGCCTTTATTGGCCGATCCAACGTGGGCAAGTCGAGCCTGATCAACCTGCTCAGCGGCCGCAAGGCGTTGGCCAAGGTGTCGCGGACACCTGGTAAAACCCAGACGCTCAACTTCTTCTGGGCTGCCGAAGGCTGGTTCCTGGTGGATTTACCGGGCTACGGATATGCCAAAGTCAGCAAAAGCATGCGCAAAAGTTGGGAGCAACTGATTCGCAATTACCTGGTCCGGCGGCCCTCGCTGGCCTGTGTATTTCTGTTGGTTGACGGCTCCATTCCGCCCCAGCAATCCGACCTGGATTTTGTCAATTTTTTGGGCGAAAGCGGGATTCCCTTTGCCATAGCCTATACCAAAACCGACCGGGTGCCCAAAACCCGGCGTCAATCGCTGCGCGAAGCCTTCGAAACGCGCCTGCTGGAAACCTGGGAAGCCCTTCCCCCGTCATTTCTGACTTCTGCCGAGAAGAAAATGGGGCAGGATGAATTGCTGGCGTATATCCGGGAGATAAAAAACCGGGCGGAATAATCCGCCTGAGGCATGCTAACACCTCGTTGATTGTCAAATACTTATACCACCTTGTTTGCGCAACTTGAGCTTGCGAAGGCCTCTGGTTTTGCTTTGAAGGCAAAACCCATACTCAGGATATAGCCCATGGCTTCGGTCAGTGCCGGATTGGATTTGAACTGAGGGTTGGTGTTGATGTCGGCATGCACTTCCAGGTCCACGTTGTAGCGGTCCAGCAAATCACAGATGCTGTAGGCTACCTCGATAGACCGCGCCACTTCAGTGAGCATTCGCTCCTTGATGGACATGATAATGTGCGAGCGCTCATTGCTGATAAACATAAACCCACCGCGCTGCTCGCGCAAAAAGACAATGACGGTTCCAAACTCCGTCACCTTGCCGTAAACCTGCGAATCCGTTCCAATACAAACTTTAAGCCGGTTGCCCAATTCGTGTTCGCGGATCAGGGTTTGCTCCACGGAATTGATCAGGGAACCCTCCAGACGTTGGCCGTTCAATCTTCTCCACTCCATGAGATTATCAGATTATCGATGAGGTTGATGATAAGTCTATGAATTTGAACGGAACCGATATTACGCATAATTCCAGGACGGGACAGCCTGGCTTTTTCCACTTCTTCTCTGTATCTTTGGCCTCCCGAAATCCGGATGACGACCACCGGAGCGGAGCGTACAAAAGCCCGAAAAGCGATGAAAAAAGACATCCATCCCGAAAGTTACCGGACCGTAATCTTCAAGGACTTTTCTGTTGATTATGCCTTCCTGGGCAAGTCCACGGCCAATTCCACCGAGAAAATTCTGTGGGAAGACGGCGTGGAATACCCCCTGGTAAAACTCGAAATTTCCAGCGCCAGCCATCCCTTCTTCACCGGCAAGATGAAGTTTCTGGATTCGGCAGGCCGCATCGAGAAATTCCGGAAGAAATACGGCGTGAAAGGCGAATAATCTTTCGTCTGTTTCCCGGATTGATTGACTTCCATTCTACCAACCTTTCCCCCGACCAGACGGCCGGGGGATTTCTTATTTTAGCCCATGCCCTCCCGACAAGATGTTCATTGCGCGCTGCTTTTTGATGATTCCGGGCGCGAACATCTCTTTCCTCTTGCCCAGACCCGACCATTGGCCCATTTCAGGCTCGGAGTAGATACCCTGCAGGAGAAATGGGCTCGCGCCCTGAACCTGCCGGTTTTACCCCACGTTCCGGATGGCCTCTGCGGCCACTTCCGGCAGGCTGCAAATCCGGGCGATTGGTTTGTTCAGTCCCGGCTATTGCCCGACCAGGGGGTGGTGAAGGCCCTGCTTGCCCTTGAACCCGGCGAAGCGCTGATCAGGGGCGATGACCTGCTGGGCGCGAGATGCCGTGAATCCTGCGAGCCGGAGTTTGAACCTCAGAGCACCTTGTTTTCATCTGTAAAAGCGTATGCTGGAACCGCCAGTCTGATCCGAAGGTTATTCGATCTCACCGAACTAAACGGAGACTGCCTCAACAGCGACTTCGCAGCGTTGACCGTCGGCCGGGAGAGCCAGGAACTTCACGCTTCCAACACGGTTTTTGGTGATGGGGGTGTATTTCTGGAACCGGGAGCATCAGTGCTGGGAAGCGTGCTGGATACACGCGAAGGGCCGGTTTATCTGGGAAAAAACTCGGAAATCATGCCCGGCTGTCTCGTCCGCGGTCCTTTTGCGCTCGGGGAGCAGGGCCTGTTGAAAATGGGCGCGAAAATTTACGGGGGAACCACCATTGGGCCGGGGTGCAAAGTTGGCGGCGAGGTCAGCCGTTCAATTTTGTTTGCCAACAGCAACAAATCGCATGACGGTTTCCTCGGGCATTCTGTTTTGGGCGAATGGTGCAACCTGGGCGCGGATACCAACAATTCAAACCTCAAAAACGATTACGGCCCGGTGAAGCTCTGGAATCACGCTTCGCAGGCACTGGAAGATACCGGTCTGCAATTCTGTGGCCTGTTCATGGGCGATCACAGCAAAGCGGGTATCAATTCCATGTTCAACACCGGCACCGTGGCCGGCGTCTGTTCCAATCTTTTTGGTGCAGGTTTTCAGGCTAAATTCATTCCGTCCTTTGCCTGGGGAGGCCCGCAGGGTTATGAAACCCATAAGCCCGAAAAAGCGCTGGAAACCGCCCGGCTGGTGATGTCCCGGCGCGGCCTTGAAATAACCGCCCAGCAGCGCGAATTACTCCTTGACCTCTTTAGCCGCACAGCGCCGCAGCGCGTGTGGGAAAACCAATCTAACGCTAAGTTAAACCGATGAGAAAACCAATCGTGGCCGGTAACTGGAAAATGAATACCACACTCAGCGAAGCAGTTGCGCTGGCCGAACAGATTGTGCGCCAATTAAATGTTGCCCGCATTGACAAAGCCGATGTAATTCTGGCTCCACCCTTCACCCACCTGTACCGCATTTCGGAAATCATTGCCAACAAGCACAAACTGCACCTGGGGGGTCAAAACTGCCACCAGAATGCACAGGGTGCTTATACGGGAGAAGTATCCGCCGCTATGTTGCGTTCGCTGGGCGCCAGCTATGTCATCCTGGGCCATTCGGAGCGGCGGCAGTACTACGGTGAAGACGATGTGCTGATTGCCCAAAAGATCCGGGTCGCTCTTGAAAACAACCTGAGGCCGATTTACTGCCTGGGTGAAAAGCTGGATGAGCGCGAGGAAGGACGGCATTTCAGGGTAGTGTCACAACAGATTCAAACCGCTTTGTTTGAGCTTAGTGAAGAGGATTTCCGCCGACTGGTGATCGCCTATGAACCGGTATGGGCCATCGGAACCGGCAAAACAGCAACGCCTGCGCAGGCACAGGAAGTTCACGCATTTTTGCGGGAACTCATTTCGAAGCGATACGGTGCCAGTGTTGCTGAAAACACCAGTATCCTTTATGGCGGCAGTTGCAAGCCGGATAACGCGGCTGAACTCTTCGGTCAGCCCGATATAGACGGCGGGCTCATCGGCGGCGCATCGCTGAAGGCTGAAGATTTTCTGGCTATAGTTTACGCCTTACCGGCCGCCCGCCGATGAACGCTCTGCTCAACCCGGAAAATACCGGGGACGACCAGGATTACCGGGAGTACCGCTTCGCGCTCCGCGATCCGTTGCTGTCCGAACCCCTGCTGGGGTTGTTGTCGGGTCTGGCTTTTGAAGCCTTTGAAGAAATCCCGGAAGGTTGGCTGGCCTGGATTCCAAAAGCGACGGTTGGGCCCGAATTGGGTTTGGAACTGGACCGGATTGCCGGTATTATTCCCCACGAGTATAACGTTCGGATCATCAAAACAGAAAACTGGAACGCCCTGTGGGAGTCCAATTTTCCACCGGTAGTGGTCAGTTCCCGAACGGTTATCCGGGCTCCTTTCCACGCCCCGTTCCCTGACCATGAAACCGAGCTGATCATCGAGCCCAAAATGTCTTTCGGCACGGGTCACCACGCCACTACCCGACTCATGTTGCGCCTCCTCGAAGAGCTTGATCTTCGTGGAAAATCCGTTTTTGATTTTGGAACGGGTACCGGTATCCTGGCTATATACGCGGCAAAACGAGGTGCCCTTCCCGTGGTTGCGGTTGACAATCACGCCTGGTCAGTGACCAATG